>JAGCMR010000331.1 GCA_017646305.1 Spirochaetaceae bacterium | reverse complement strand
GGGAATTGCCAAAAATTCTTCTTAAACAGAAAAAGCGCCTACAAAGGCTCCTTCTCAAAAGGAAGTATGATTTCCCCTTGTAGGGACAGGCGTCCTCGACTGTCCGAAAAGAATAGTTGCAACGCAGAAGACAAAGATTAACCCCGACAGATTTTTAATGGTCTGTCGGGGTTCACTATTAGTTAGATTGGAATTGTTGTGAAATAGACTCATCTTTTCTTAAAAAACAAAGTGAATTGGGTGACCGCATTTACTGCGCAAAGCCCAAGGCAAGCGCAAGAAATTCCCAGTTGAAGATAATTCTGATATGTCGCTATACTGATAAGCCAGCAGAGCCAAGCTACCGTGAAACAAATTGCAGCAATCAAATGCTGTCGTTTCTTTTTTAAAAATAACTCCTCGTTTTCCTTTGTCGCGGTCTGTACGGCAGGAATATCTCTGTCACTTTCATAATCGTCATTGAGCAGATAATCCGTTGTAACACCAAACAACTTACTGATTTGCAATACGTTTTGTGCGTCGGGAAGTGCTGTTCCATTTTCCCAACGGCTGATTGCCTGTCGAGATACATTCAATTTTTCTGCCAAATCTTCTTGTGACCAACCATGTGCTTTTCTTAGCTTAATTATTTTATCCGGTAATTTCATGATGACACCTTCCTTTAATTATGGTGTTTCAATTGTAGCATATAATACTTACAAACACCACCACATCAACTTTACATTTCCGCAACATGAGTTTACAATTCGCCAAATTATTATTTATCCTTCTGTTTATCGCCAGTTTCGCATTTGTATTACAAATGCTTCGGGCAAAGCCCATACCCCTTATTCCTCTGTGTATAATTCGTCGTAATACCAACGGATAGGGTTTTCGTAAATGTAATTCAATCGAGTTTCGTAATCCTTTATATTTCGTATCACGTGTTCAATAAAAGATTTTTGCCAAATAGGTTTACCAACCTTTTTTGTGATCGCTCCTTTGAACTGTTTCACCATACGTTCCACCGTAGGGGCGACCTGTGGTCGCCCGTATTCATCGGCAGAAATAACGACCATTATGTGTAGGTGATTCGGCATAATTACGTAAGAATACAACGATACCGCAGGATACGTTTGATTCCAACGCTCCAATTCGTCTAACACTATATTGCCTATATCGGATAATGGTAGATTTTGCGGGCGAACACAGTTCGCCCCTACGGAGTGCCAATCGAACACCTGTGGGTCAATCGATCCATTCCAAAAGTAATTCTTTCTGTTTTCCGTACAGATGGTTACAAAATATGCACCGGGAGAACTATAATCATAATTCTTGAGCCGTATATCTTTCTTTTCGGCAATTCTTTTTCATTATCCATTTGCATCACCTACACCATTATAACACAAATCGGCAGAGAAAGCAAGTTCTCTGCCGAAGTTTTTGCGCCTAACAATTCTCCGCTAAGAATGCAGAGAGAAGCGAGCGTCCTTTTTTATTATGTTAAATTAACCAAGCCAATCGTAGAAGGTACGGCGACGAGCTTCACCCTTGCGATAGCTGGAAAGCTTTGCTGCCATCAATACAACGGTGCAAACTGCAAGTGCAGGAACTGCGACCTTGGTGATCTTTTCTGCCTTGGTGAGTTGCTCCTCGGTGATGGGAGTCTTTTCAACGATCTTCTCACGAACGATCTGATACTTGGTC
>JAGCMR010000330.1 GCA_017646305.1 Spirochaetaceae bacterium | reverse complement strand
ACAGTCAGGATACAGGTGGAATTCCTCTCCCTTGAGACAAGCGATTTCTGCCTGAATTACTTCCTTCAGATTGTGACTTAGGATATTGGTGGACATTCCCACTGCAATTCCCTCTGCTCCAATTACCAGCACCACAGGCAGCTTGGCAGGAAATACCACAGGCTCCTTGTTTCGACCGTCGTAGGAGGGCACAAACTGGGTAATGGCAGGATTATGGAGCACTCTCTTGGCCAGGGATTTTAGTCGGCACTCAATATATCGGGGAGCAGAGGCTCCATCCCCTGTGTACAGGTTACCAAAATTTCCCTGCTTGTCTATAAACAATTCTTTGTTAGCCAACACCACCAGGGCCGAACCGATGGAAGCGTCTCCGTGGGGATGGTACTTCATGCACTCCCCCACCACGTTGGCTACCTTGTTGTAGCGACCGTCATCCATGGCAAACATGGTGTGCAAAATGCGCCGTTGTACCGGCTTCAGGCCGTCTTCAATGTCGGGAATGGCACGGTCACGGATAACGTAGCTAGCGTATTCAATGAAGTTTTTGTCGAAAATGTTTTGTATATAAGCCATGTTCTTCCCTATGCGTCAATTTCTTCCAACAGATTGTTCACGATGAACTCCCGTCGGCTGGGGGTGTTCTTGCCCATGTAGAATTCCAGCAAAGGCTGCACTTCTTTCAAAGCCTTTACCTCCACTGGCACTAGATGCATGTCTGGTCCAATAAACTGGCCAAATTCCTTGGAGCCGATTTCACCCAATCCCTTGAACCGCGTTACCTCCACTCCCTTTCCCAGCTCCTTCATGGCAGCATCTCGTTCAGCCTCGGTGTAGCAGTAGCGAGTGTCCTTTTTATTCCGCACCCGAAACAAGGGTGTTTCCAAAATGAATATACGGCCATTCATTACCAGCTCCTCAAAAAAGCCTAAGAAAAAGGTGAGCATCAAATTACGGATATGGAAGCCGTCATTGTCGGCATCGGTGGCAATAATAATCTTGTTGTACCGCAATCCTGAAATATCGTTTTCAATGCCCAAGGCCGTCATCAGGTTGAACAATTCTTCGTTGCGGTAAATCTCTGCTCGCCGCTTGCCAAACATGTTCAAGGGCTTTCCCCGCAGGCTGAATATGGCCTGGGTCATGGGATTGCGACAGCCCACCATGGAGCCAGAAGCTGAATCTCCCTCGGTGATAAAAATCATGGTGTCATCGCCCTTGGCATCTCCCAAGTGATATTTGCAGTCCTTCAGCTTGGGAATATTCAAAGCGATTTTTTTTGCCGCCTCCTTGGCCTCTTTTTTTACTGCATTCAATTCCGTGCGAAGACGCTCGTTGGCAGTAATCTTTTGCTCCAAAGCCTTTGCTGAATCGGGATTACGGTGAAGCCAGTCGTCCACGGCTGCCTTTGTTTCCGCCACAATCCAAGAACGGACATCGGTATTTCCCAGCTTGTTTTTTGTTTGGCTTTCAAAGACAGGATCCTTGACCTTTACCAAAATAGCCGCCGCAATGCCTTCCCGTACGTCCTCGCTTTTATACTGCTTTTTGAAAAATTCGTTTACCCCTTTCAGAAAGCCTTCCTTAAAGGCCGAAAGATGGGTTCCACCGTCGGAGGTTTCCTGTCCGTTTACAAAGGAAAAATAAGTTTCCCCGTAGGCATTGGAGTGAGTTACGGCAAATTCCAACCGTTCTCCCTTGTAATATCCCAAGGGATAGAGAGAGGTTTCATCCACTTCGCTATTGAGCAAATCCAGAAGGCCGTTATTGCTGACATATTCTTGGCCATTGCATACCAGCTTT
>JAGCMR010000329.1 GCA_017646305.1 Spirochaetaceae bacterium | reverse complement strand
TATACTGAAAATTATATTAAACATATCCATAAATCCTGTGGACTCCAATGCCTTTCGTGCCTCACTGGAAGGATTCATAATGTATAGCATCCTTCCATATTCTAATCCCAAGGTACTGGAACCTAAAATCGCACTTAATCCGGAGGAATCCATGGAGGTTAAATTGGATAAATCAAGTACCAGATTCTTTTCTTTTATGAGAGTAAATGCTTTTTGCTGAAGTTCCACAAAATTATAGGAATCAAGAACACCAAATAACTCCAATAAACTATAGTTTGCACCTTTTTTTTCTTGAATTTTAAGTTGTTCCATTAGCTCCACCCTTATCGGCAAAAATCTTCATGACCAAACAGGTAATGTCGGCCTCCTGTTCCTTGGAAGTAAATTCCTTCAAATTCTCATAAGTGAATTGAGTAATTTTATTAGCAGAATAACTCAAATTTTCCATAATGGATCTCTGGAGACGAGCCTTACCAAAGGCCTCTCCACGCAAGGACTGAGATTCAATGAAACCGTCAGTACAGGAAAAAATCAAGTCACCAGGATTTAATTTAATCTTCTTTACCTTAGCATACTTACTAATATCTGGAACAAATCCTAAAACACGACCATCACCTTGAATTTCGATAACATTGTTATAGGATTGAGTATAGAGCATCAAGGTGGGAACCCCACAGTTGATGTAGTACATAGTATTATCTGAAAAATCCAACAATGCAAAGACACCTGCAAAGAAGGTTCCTCGTGGAAGGTTAAAGCGAATAAAGTGATTTACCCTTTGGATCAACTCCTTAAAATCATGAATGTCTGCCAAAAAGGTTCTAATGATAGACTTCATAATAACCATGGACATACTTGCAGTAATTCCCTTACCACTCATAGAACCGAGAATTACAATGTGACGGGTATCAGTTAGACGAATAAAGTCGATGAACTCTCCACCGATGTTTCGAGCAGGTTTCATCATATATCCCACGTCAATATGAGGACTGCGAATAAAATCCATATTTTCTTGAATTGAGTGGATGATTTGATCCGACATCTTGATTTCACGATTGATAGTACCAATAACACCTTCGTTGGCTACACTGTTCATGTAATATCCAATCATAAAGAAATAAGGATACAATTTAGTGAAAACGGTATAATCATATTTGTTGTAGTCGTTTCCTAAGCTCTTTTCATTCAAAAGAATAACACCAAAAACATGATAACCTTCTGCCAAAAGAATACATGCCTGAGAGCTATCTTTTTCAAAAAGCTTCGAAAGGCCTACACGAGCACCAGCAAGGGCGTGGTGAGATTCCAGCTGATTCTTAAAAGCAACCTGTCGTCCAACGCTCATCATGACATCAAAGGCTGGATACTCCAGAGGTAAACTACTGATAGATGAATAGGAGCTATACACACTAGCAAACTCATTTCCATTGCTGATAAGAATATTTATTCCAGCACATTTAACCTCTGAGGCAAGAATTTTAGTTACCTGATTACCAAAATTTTCTACAGAAAGATTGTATTCCAAGTCTGCAAGCTTTTTTTCCAAGGATTTTTCATAACCTGCAACAATACCTGGGCTACGTCGAGAAATAATCTGAGGAAGAATATTAGTTCTTAAGAAAATAGCCAATAGTGTAAAACAAAGTATACCTATAAATAAAAGTCGATTTTCATCTCGATACTTAGCAGTAAAAATTATTACTACACCTATTACTACGGCAGGCACAACATAAAGCCAAAAAATCTGCAGGAATTTTATCAGTAAAGTTTTAAAATCATGGACAATGTGCATTTTTGTTGCACTGTAAGCAAGATAAATTCCAACAAGGTAACCAAAACCTTTTAGTGTGTAAAAGAAAGGTGCAACTTTTACCGCTACGGTAAAGGCAATGTATGTTAGTACAACAATAGCCAAGGCAACCAAGTGTACAACCAATCGCTCTTGTTCTAGCTTATTCTTGGTATTTGCTGGTCTTATAATAATATACAGTGCAGCGATCCCGGGAAATACAAAATGAAACAAAATATTTAATAGGGTCTGCCATCTGAGGGATGAGGTAGGAGTCAAATATTGTGTATAAAAATGTAGTCCAGTACTTTTAGAAGTTACAATACTAAGGGAGTTTTTGAACACAATATAAACAAGCCCTGCGGTAATGAGAAATTCCAGCAGGTATCCAATTTTACTTTTTTTAATGGCTGGATATGCCATAATGCTGAGACAGAAATTAAGAAGAAAGAATTTCTCCAATATTTCTGAAATGCGTACCATCATAAATAACATGGTATAATTTGGCAGATAATTGATAAGTAAAAGGTTTATGAAAATAGAAAGCGAATAAGAAAAAAGAAAAAGAATACTGTTAACAGTCATTCCGTTTTCAATAAGCTTATTCCTATCTACAACATAAGAATAAATTATCAAAAACACACAGAGTAAGCCATTAAGAATTATATATACCATTAGCCTTCAACCTTTGCCACCAGCATTGTTACGTCATCACGTAAATGACCATCAGAATAAGACAAAACAAGATTTGCCATATCTGTCACAAAGTTACTAGCAGATTTATTTGCACTATTTTTGATAGTTGACAGATACATATCTGTTGTCCCCAATTCCACACCGTCTTTATCCATGGCTTCGGAAATACCATCAGAAGCCATCAAAATTAAGTCTCCGCGGAACAATTTTTGCTCAGCAACAATTACATTATCGAGGTCAATAATACCAATTAAGGAACAGTTTGAAGAAAGGGGTTTGATACGATACCCTTCTGGTGAACGAGTTACAATAATAGGATCAGACATGGAGGCATTCACATAGCGAATGGTCATTTTTTCTGTATCAATGATACCGATAAAAAGAACAGTATATTTATCCTGAAATTTCATGTCTTTAATGGCACGGTCAATGGAATGAATAACATTTGCCAAATCTTCCTTATCTTCCAAAACCTTTACTGTATTCAATACCAATCCCATAACCAAGGCTGCCGCTAATCCCTTTCCAGAAACATCTCCCAACATTACCAGAGTTTTATGTTCATCTAAAGGCAACACAGAATAATAGTCACCAGAAACGTTAACCAAGGGCCTAAAATAGGACGCAAGCTCCAATCTCCGAACTTCTGGCATTACCATGGGAAGGAAGGACTTCTGCACATCAGCCAACATTGACCATTCTCTAGAAAGCTCTGTAATTTCACTAAGGTTGGTGATGATTTCCTGCCTGTTCAAAAATCGAATATATTCTTCAAAAAGAGTATTATAGATTACCTTATCAAAGAGGTGGGTATATTTACAGAAAATGTAGAGATGATAATCCCCCTCTACTAGAAAGAAGCCTCGTGTAGACTTGTATACAGTGGTAAGACCAAAGTCCTTATCAATAAAATAAACACCATTGGTTTTCATATCAGAAAAGTTTATATCCAAGGTGCTCATGGTTTCTGTTTTACAGGTAAGTTTGTCGGGGCTATTGTACAAAACATAATTGTTATTTCGATTGATGAATAAGACAGAGCAGTCCCCCTGCATTTCTAACACATCTCCAACAGCCTCATAAAAATCTTCCAAAGAATAGCAAAATCGTAATCTATGGATAAAATCTGAAATGAGAGAAGTAGTTCCCTTTTGCAAAACTGCATCATCAATTTTAGAAAAAAAGAACTTTAATAAGGCGTCAGCAATCAGCTCAAGAGCAAAAAATAAAACTACACAGCAGAGGAGCGTAAATAACCAACCTGCTTTGGGAATCAAATAAATACTTAACAGTATGAATATAACAGCAATGACACTGTCTATGCAAAACAGACAAATCCGTTGTCTAGCTTTGAGCATGAGAACTCCTTATTTGTGCCTCAAAACAAAGGTATTCAAAGGGATTTTGAGACAAAACTAACATTGATTATAACACACTATTAAAAAAAATGAAACAAAAACATAAGGTGGGAAAAGCCTCTGAAAATTGGAATTTTTCCAGAGGCTTTGTAAATACATATTAATTCTGCAATTCGGATAAGGCCTTTGGCATAGGAGCTTCGGAAGGCTTTTCTATGTCCATAAATTCCTTCAGCAAATCCTTTTGCTTAGAAGAAAGCTTTGTGGGAACCTCCACCAAGATCTTGATGTACAAGTCACCCTTTTTATTAGTTCCACTATAGGGAACACCCTCATTCCGCAAGCGAAGGAGCTTTCCATGGGGAGTTCCAGCAGGAATCTTGAGCTTTATCTTCTTGTCATCCAAGGAGGTAACATTTATATCAGCTCCAAGGATTGCCTGTGTTGCAGAAATGGGGACTGCACAATAGAGGTCGTTACCGCTGCGCTCAAAATACTGGTGGCGAGTTACGTGAACCACAATTATCAAATCCCCTGCAGGACCACCGTTTCGGCCAGCATCTCCCTGACGGGGAATAGTAATTCGCTTGCCGTTATCAGCTCCAGCAGGAATCTGAATATTAATCTTCTTGCGTTTAGGCTGGAGGCCAGAGCCACCACACACCTTACAAGGATTATCTATAACAGACCCGTCACCACCGCAGGTAGGACAGGTTTGGGCAAAGGCAAAGAAGCCAGTATTTCTGCGAACCTGACCAGAGCCACCACAGGTACCACAGGTTTTTCGCTGGGCTCCATTGGCCCCACCTGTTCCCTGACAAGTTTCACAGGGCTCCGTGTGCTGGAATTGAACCTGTTTTTCAGTACCGTACACTGCTTCCTTAAAACTAATTTCCAAATCATAGCGAAGACTGGCTCCTTGGTTGGGAGCATCGGGAGAACGACGGCGACCACCACTTCCACCACCAAAGATGTTTCCAAAAATACCACCGAGATCAAAGCCTTCGAACAAATCACTAAAATCGGCATAAGCGTGGGAATAACCACCACCGCCACCACCCATTCCTTCGAGGCCAGCAAAACCATACTGATCATAGATTTGACGCTTTTGCTCATCAGAAAGAATTTCATAGGCCTCAGTGGCCTCCTTGAATTTTTCTTCCGCCTCTTTATCTCCTGGATTTTTATCCGGGTGGTATTGGACTGCTAATTTTCGGTATCCTTTTTTTATTTCATCTTTTGTAGCGTTTTTTTGGACACCCAGAACTTCGTAATAATCCCGCTTTGCCATTATATGCCTTCCATTAACAAAAATACCGCCGCTATAAAAAACGACGGCGTATACAAGTTGAGGCGGGGCCTGTTATTATCAACTCTTCCCAGGACATCCCGCCTCTTTATTTATTGAACAAACTTATTTGTCGTCGTCTACAACTTCGTAGCTTACGTCCTCAGCTGTACCCTTGTTAGGTCCAGTACCGCCTGTAGCTCCACCAGCGTCAGCACCAGTAGCACCACCCATGTCAGGGCCTGCTCCAGCACCAGCTGCCTGCTGCTGCTTGTATACTTCTTCGGCAATCTTGTAGGAAGCCTGCTTCAAC
>JAGCMR010000328.1 GCA_017646305.1 Spirochaetaceae bacterium | reverse complement strand
GCCTTTTCGTTTTTCTGGTACTCGCTAATGAGGTAATCCCAGTAATTGATTTCCTGAATCATGTCCCGCACCTTCTTTGCCAAGCCATGGCCAGAAAGCAAGGTGCTTCTCCACCGGGAAATCAGCTCCACAAAGGAAGCCAATTCCACCAATGTCTTCTTATTAATACCCAAGCCTGCATCCTCTTCGTCACCGACAGGCTCCAGTGTCATTAGCTGGAATTCTTCTTCCTGCTCCTCTGGTACATCCTCTTCCTCAGCTTCTTTTTTTCGGCATTCAATGCCTTCCATTTGCAATGCCTTGGAAATTGCCTGCCACAGGGAGCAATTATGCTCACGAGCCAGCTCATTCAAGGTTTCCAAGGTTTTTCGTCCAATGCCACGGCGAGGGGTATTCAAGATTCGCAGCAGGTTGATGTCGTCGTCATGGTTGGCACAAACTCGCAGATAGCTGATGACATCCTTGATTTCCTTTCGCTGGAAAAAGCTGGAGCCTCCGCTGATGGTATAAGGAATGTTAGCCGCCAAAAAGGCTTCTTCAATGGCACGGCTTTGGGTATTTGCCCGCATCAGCACACCAAAATCATCGTAGCTTCGCTTTTCTGACATACAGATTCCCTGAATGGCTTCTGCAATAAAGTCTGCCTCTGCCGCTTCGTTTTCAGGCAAAAAGATTTCAATAGGGCGGCCAGAACCATTCCCAGACCACAATGCCTTGTCCTTGCGGTTGGTGTTGTGGGAGATAACACCGTTGGCTGCTGCCAAAATAGTTTCTGTGGAGCGGTAGTTTTGCTCCAATCGAATTTCCTTCACCTGGGGAAAATCCCGCTCAAACATGCGGATATTCTCGTAGTTTGCTCCCCGCCAAGAATAAATGGATTGGTCGTCATCTCCAACAACTGCCACATTTTGATCTGCCAAAAGGTGCATCATCTGGTATTGCTGAATTGATGTGTCCTGGAATTCATCCACCATAATGTACTTGTAGCGATTACGATATTGCTCCAATACATCTGGATGCTCTTGAAATAGGCGAATGGGGAGGGTAATTAGGTCGTCAAAGTCCACGGCATTGTATAGCTGCAAACCTCGCTGGTATTCTTGATACAGCTGCTGGTACTGAACATTTCCCCGCAGCTTGGGATTTGCATTATCCCAGGTCCACCGTCCTGTTTTAATATTGGAAAAAAGATTTCCCACAGCATACACATCCAGTGCATCCGCTGTAAAGCCCAGCTCCCGTCCTGTTTCCTTAATGAGCTGGTTTCTATCTGTATCATCGTAGATGGAAAAGTTGGTTCTCCAGCCTAATTTTTCTATATCTTGTCGCAGCACCTTTACTCCAAAGGCATGAAAGGTGGAAACAGTAAGATTTTGGAGCTTTTTTCCCGTCTTTTCCTTGATTCGCTCCTCCATCTCCCGGGCTGCCTTATTGGTAAAGGTCAGGGCCAGAATCTGGCTTTGAGGAATTCCCTTTTCCAGCATGTGGGCAATGCGATAGGTAATAACTCTTGTTTTACCGCTTCCTGCACCTGCAATAATCAGCAGGGGGCCTTCGGTGGTGGTAACAGCTTCAAATTGTTCTTGATTAAGTTCTTGGCGAAGTTTTTCCAGCATGGAAACGATTTTATGGAAAATACTTTTTTGTTGCAAGGGTTGAATTGATGTTGTATACTAGAAGCGATACACGGGAGGTTTTATGAGTGTGTTTCAGAATGTTTCAGCATTTTTAGGTCGTAATGGTTTCCCCATTGGAGGCCCAGACATAAATTCTGTTATTGCAGGTCTTCTGTACGATATGCAGCATGGACTTGATGCAGGAAGTGGTGATGGTCCCATGGATGCTCGTCAGCCCATGATTCCCACCTGGGGAATGCCACCAGAAAAAACACCAAAAAATACCAGTGTTATCGTTATTGATGCTGGTGGAACAAATTTCCGCTCCTGCCTAGTTACCTTTGATGCAGAGGGCAATCCCAGCATTTCCGACTTGGAAAAATGCTCCATGCCTGGAATTGAGCGGGAATTGTCCAAAGAGGAATTCTTTGACCAGATTGCCACCAATCTTGATCATCTGAAGAACAAGAGTAGCAGAATTGGTTTTTGTTTCTCCTATGCTATGAAAATTCTTCCCGATGGTGACGGTGAGGTTCTTTCCTTTTCCAAGGAAATCAATGCCAAGGCTGTCATCGGCTCCAAGGTAGGAGCATGTCTTTCAGAAGCCTTGGTAAAGCGGGGCTGGGACAAGCCTGAACGTATTGTGCTGTTGAACGACACCACAGCAGCTTTGTTGGCAGGTGCTTCTCGCAATATACCTGGAATGAAGTATAGCTCCTTCGTCGGCTTGATTCTCGGAACTGGTATGAACTCAGCCTATATTGAATCGACCCCTATCAAAAAAATAGAAGGACAGGTTGAAACTCCTCCTCCGGCTCAAATTGTAGTTTGTGAGTCTGGTATGTTTGACAAGCTTCCTCGTTCCTCCTTTGATATTGCCTTTGATTCTAGCACCAACACTCCTGGGCGCTATGTTATGGAAAAAATGTGCTCTGGAGCCTATCTTGGCCCCTTG
>JAGCMR010000327.1 GCA_017646305.1 Spirochaetaceae bacterium | reverse complement strand
TTGATGGTGGGAGGATAGAATCCCTCGTTCATGGCCTTTACGCTGATAATGGCTTCGATGGCACCAGCAGCACCAACACAGTGACCAGTCATACTCTTGGTGGAAGATACCTTCATCTTGTAAGCGTGATCACCAAAGGCCAATTTTACCATCTTTGTTTCTGATGGGTCGTTGATGGGAGTAGAGGTTCCGTGGGCATTGTAGTAGTCTACATCCTCAGGCTTAATTCCTGCATCTTCCAAAGCAAGCTTAATAGCCTTTGCTCCACCTGTTCCGTCCAAGCGGGGGCTCGTAATGTGGTAGGCATCGCTAGAAGCACCAAAACCAGCAAATTCAGCATAAATCTTAGCACCACGCTTCTTGGCATGCTCCAATTCCTCGAGAATCAGGATACCAGCACCTTCTCCCATGGTAAAGCCTTCGCGCTTTGTGTCAAAGGGGCGACTTGCTGCCTTGGGATTGTCATTGAAAGAGGTAGCCAAGGTCTGGAGTACAGTAAAGCATCCGATTCCAAATCCTGTGATAGCAGCTTCTGTTCCACCAGCAACACAAACGTCAAGGCGGCCAGAACGAACCAAATCCAAGGCTGCTCCTAGGGCATCAGTTCCAGAGGCACACGCAGTAGCCAAGGTCCAAGAAAGCCCTTCAATACCAAATCTCATGCTGATATTGGCAGCACCTTCGTTTGTAATGAACAGAGGTACAGACAGGGGTGGAATGCGGGTGTTGCCAGCTTCAAAATAGCGCTTGTAACCAGCTTCCATAGTCTCAAATCCACCAATACCGTTACCCAACATGATTCCAGACTTCTCTGCAGAAATAGTTTCTTTTGTGTAACCGGCATCTTTGATGGCTTCTGTGGCAGCAGCTACTGCAAACTGGGTAAAGCGACTCATTTTGCGAGCTTCTTTCTTGTCTACTCCCCAGTTGGTCATATCAAAATTCTTTACCTCAGCGGCGATTTTTACAGCATAATCTGTTGTGTCGAACAGGGTAATTTTGTCGATTCCGCACTCACCAGCCATTACGGACTTCCAGGTTTCTTCCACAGAATGTCCAATGGGGGTTACGGCTCCCATTCCAGTAATTACAACTCTTCTTTGTGACATTAATGTCTCCTTCTATTGTCGGTTTGGGAGAAAGTTTCTTTCTCCCGTGTTTTTATTTCTGATTGTCTTTGTTTCTGATGGCCACGTGGCGAATTTTGCCGCTGATGGTTTTAGGAAGCTCCTTTACAAACTCAATGAGTCGAGGGGCCTTGTACAGGGCTGACTCTGTCTTGGCAAATTCCTGCAATTCCAAGGATAGATGCTGGTTTGCCTCGTATCCGGGAGCCACAACGATGGTAGCCTTTACCACCTGATTACGAGTGTCGTCGGCTACACCAGTTACAGCACATTCCAAAACGGCGGGATGCTGCATCAAGGTGCTTTCCACCTCAAAGGGGCTGATGCGGAAGCCTGCACTCTTGATCATGTCATCGATTCGACCTACAAACCAAAAGTAGCCGTCCTCGTCGGTATAGGCCATATCTCCTGTGTGGTACAAACCGTCCATAAAGGCTTCCTGAGTTCGCTGTTCATCCTTGTAATAACCTGCAAACATGCCAAAGGGGCGGCCCTTATCTAGACGAATAACGATTTCTCCCACTTCACCAGGGGCGCAGGACTTGCCCTCAGAATCCATAATATCGATGTTGTAGCCGGGAGCTGGCTTACCCATGGAGCCGGGCTTTGGTTCCATACCGTCAAAGTTACCGATGGTTAAAGTCAGCTCAGTTTGGCCGTAGCCTTCCTTCATTTTAAGACCGGTCTTTTCGTAAAACTTGTTGAAGATTTCACCATTCAAGGCTTCTCCTGCAGTAGTACAGTGAACAAGGCTTGAAAGATCGTGCTTGGAAAAATCCTGACGCACCAGATAGCGGTATACTGTTGGTGGAGCACAGAAGGTGGTTACCTTGTATTTTTCTATCTTTTCCAAAAGGCGACCAGGGACAAAGGTAATCATGTCGTAGGCAAAAACTGCACTTCCTGCAAGCCATTGTCCGTAAATCTTTCCCCAAACAGCCTTTGCCCAACCAGTTTCTGCTAGTGTAAGATGGAGACCTCCATCCACCACCTTTTGCCAGTATTTTGCAGTAACAATGTGACCAAGAGGATAGGCAAAGTTGTGCTGTACCATCTTTGGATAACCTGAGGTTCCAGAGGTAAAGTACAGCAGCATAATGTCTTCATTAGAAGCAGCTTCTTCACCCTGGGGACGCAGGAAATCCGGAGAAAGGTCAGAATATGCATCTGCAAAGGAAACCCAGCCTTCTCGGTGGCCAGTGGTAACCAAGGTTTTTACTGAAGATGAATTGGGCATTGCCAAGTCAATTTGCTTTTGCAAGTCCTTGTCCTCTAAGGCAACAATCATCTTGATTTCAGCTGCATTTGTACGATATTCGATGTCGCTCTTTAGCAGGAGGTTTGTAGCAGGTACAGCAATGGCTCCAATTTTGTGAAGGGCCAGCAAAAAGAACCAGAACTCGTAGCGACGGCGGAGAATCAACATAACGGCATCGCCTTTTTTGATTCCTTGAGAAAGGAGGAAGTTTGCAGTTTTGTCGGAAGCAACCTTTAAATCTAAAAAGGAGAAGATTTTTTCTTCGTTGTTGTCATCACACCAAACTAAGGCAGTGCGATGAGGCTCTGTTTTTGCATATTCATCTACCACATCGTAGGCAAAGTTAAAATTTTCTGGAATTTCGATGGAAAAATTGTCTTTTAATGCTTCGTAGCTTGTGTAATCGTGATTTCCTTTTACATATTTTTTGAACATCATTCTAAAAAAGACCTCTTACAAAAAATTACCGTAGATTGATTTGTATCCAAACAACCCAGCGGAATTTAGACACCACTGAAAAGAAAAAGTTGCATCTGTGATAAACAAAAATGGAATTTTTGACGCAAATAAACAGGTGTCAAAAACATAGTAGGGTATTATGACACTTTTGTCAATTATGTCAGTTAATATGGGGATTTTAATTCTATATAAAAAATTATCCATTTACAAAAGCCTGTTTCAATTCTATAATAATAGAGA
>JAGCMR010000326.1 GCA_017646305.1 Spirochaetaceae bacterium | reverse complement strand
GTAAGTAGGATAGATATAATTCCGAGACAAAAGAAAGTTGCTTTCAATTGATTTCGTTGTTTCATCTTTTATTCCTCCTGACAGATTACAAGGTGATGGTCATTTGGGCAGAAAGTCCCAATGTCATTGGTCCATTATTCTCATTGTTATTTACGTTGAAAGTAACGTCAAGGAACATGTCCTTGGGCAAGATAATACTTGTACCAATTTTTCCGCTCCACAATACATTGGTGGTTAAAGCACGGCTAGCGGCCTTATCTGTAGTAGTGGTGTTACCTTCAGTGGTTTCACTATTGTAGGTAGTGGTATAGAACTGAACGCTAGGAGTTACACCACAGAAGAGCACCATAGGAAGCTGTCCCAAGGGAGCATAAATACCAGCTGCTGCTGCGATGGTAGCTCCAAAGGTAAAGGATTTGTGAGAATCAGTCAAAATGTCAAAGTATACCATGGGCTTCATCTTTACCTGAATGTCTCCAATATCTTTTACCAACAGGTTTGACATACCAAACTGTGTTGCAAAGCTTGGTGTCAAGTTACCCACAGTGTCGCCATCTACGGTGTAGGCTGGTTTTTCCAAATCATCTATTGTGGAAAGCTCCACATTTCCAATTCCAATCCAGAAGGCTGTTTCTGCACCAAAGGGGGCAGGAAGCAAATCTTGAATAGTAAGTTTGTCATATACCGTAAAGGCTATATTTGTTTCTGTATCATCTTTTAGTTCTGCATTTCCTCCACTACCAGCTGGTGCATTAGTATCTGAATTTCCAGCAATGGTAGTTTTCTTTACAATGTGGAGGATTGGATTAAAATAGTTGTAGATTGCAGGTGTAAATTCTAAGCCAACAGGAATTCCAATAGTAAAATCTAAGTTATTTTGTCCAGGAGGAATGGTGTCTGTTGTTGTACCATTCTTTGTCTCTGTGTATTTGATAGGTTGTGCGGTGTTTCCATCAAAGAGGAATAACAGACCTGCAGAAAGATTCATCACGTTAGGAAAGCCTATTGTAAATCGAGCACCACCTGCATACTTTTCGAAGGCAGGGTTCTTATACTGAACTTCCACTCCTTGATCTGGATAAATTTCTTCTACTTCGTGATCTTCAGATGTTAAGTTTAAGTAACCAGTCACACTCCAGCGAATGGCTCCTGGGTGATAGTAGCCTAGTGATGCTCCACTATTGGGTCCATTTTTTATTCCCATTGTATCATAGCCACCACCAATAAGAATTTGTTTTGTGTTTACGGTGTTGAACATGATATTTGGTTTAATAACATAGTCGTTTACATTGAAGAACAGTCCGTTTGTGGCCTCGTTCAAAAGGGAAGCCTGGCTTACAGCCATAGAACATGTTAGTACGAGTGTTAGGGCTCCTATAAAAAATCGTTTCATATAAAACTCCTTGGTATACTATTTTGAAAATTACAGTGATACGGACATCAAAGCAGAAAGACCCACGGTTTGATTAGAGGGGTTAACGTTCAAGGTGATGTCAAAAACCATATCTTCAGGTAACAATACACTAATTCCAATTTTACCAGTCCAGAAAGCACTGGTAACTAAAGCTCGGCTAGCAGATTTTGTTGTACCGCTTGCGTCTTCAGTGTATCTCACGGTATTGTAGAACTGGAATCCAGGAGTTATACCAAAGAACAGGGCCAAAGGTAGATTTCCCAATGGAGTGTAGGCACCAGCAACTACAGCAGTGCTTGCCCCAAAGGTAAAAGATTTTTGAACACCAAACAGGAAGTCAAAGTAGACCATGGGCTTTAACCGTAGCTGAATTACACCAAGAGAAAAATCCAGGAAATTGGACATACCAATTTGTGTCGCCACCTTTACTTCATATCCAACGGTTTCGTCTGTTTTTGTATTATCATAATCTACTGCTTGGTAAGCAGGCTTTTCGATTTCTTCTACACCCACAAGGGTTCCCAGTCCATCGCCTTTTCCAACTCCAAGACCAAGCCAAAAACTAGTTTCAGCTCCAAAGGGTGCAGGAAATAGATTTTGCATGGTAAACTTGTCATATAAGGCAAATTCAGCCAAGGTGTTTTTCTTCGAATTCCCTGCTGTATCAATATTGGTATCATTTGAAATGAAAATATATGGCTCAAAGAAATTATACATTTCTGGCTTAATTTCAATGCCTACAGGAAAACCAAGAATAACATCTAATTCCTTTGTTTGAGATTTAAATGTAGTAGCTCCATCCTTTACAATTTCAGCCTCATTTTCACTTTTGCCTTCAAAATGGGCTACAAGGCCAGCAGATAAGTTCATAGTTTCTGGTAAACCGAGGTTGAATCTCAGTCCCCCTGCATAGCTGTTGAAGGCTGGATTCTTGAACTCTGTGGTACTGGTTGTGGTTCCATTAGTTTTAACAACCTGTTCTACATTGTGTTTTTGGGATTTCATATCCAAAGATGTGGCCACACTCCAATGAACTTTTTTTCCAGGATGGTAGTAACCGATAAGGCCTCCACCATTGGTGTTGCTCTTAAAGCTCAAATCATTAAAGCTGCCTCCGATAATAACCTGCTTTGTTTCCACTGTGTTAAACATGACGTTTGGCTTGATTACAAAGTCATTAACATTCTTGAACAAGCCGTTAGTAGCTTCGTTCATTAGGGATACTTGGCTCACCGCTATGGTACATGCCAGCAGGAACATGGCTGCTCCCATCACAATACGTTTCATCCTACAACTCCTTTCCTTTGATTTTTCTGAATCTAGAGGATTAAAAAATATCCTTCTCCTGTGTATACGAGAGAAGGGGAACAAAGACAACAAAAAGTGATTTTTTGTCATGGTAAAAAGAATAGACTAAGTTTTAACAAAAAAAGAGAAAAAAATCAATATCTTAAATTGTTAGAATTCTAAGTTTTATAATAAGTTAGATAGACTTGGTAAAATAATGCAGGATGGGGATACTCATCTCCTGTGGGAATGATTTAATTCACTTCGACTTTTACAAAGGGCTCAATCCTGCTATACTGTCATGGTGAATATTGTTTTGTTTGAAGAGGGGGAACTTACTTCTCCTCTACCTCTCTGTGATCATCGAGTAAAGCACATACAAAAGATTTTACGGAAAGGTGTTGGCGATACCTTTGATGCTGGCCTTGTGAATGGAGCTGCTGGCAGGGCAGAAATCCTTTCTGTTTCGCCTCAGGGCATGGAATTTCGCTTTGAGGCCAGTGGCGACGGAAAACCATTGCATCCAGTAAGCTTGATAATTGGTTTCCCTCGGCCAATCCAACTGAAGCGATTGCTGCGGGATATTGCAAGCCTTGGAGTAAGTCAGGTGCATCTGTGTGGAACAGAGCTGGGAGAAAAATCCTACCTTAAAGCCACCTTGTCCCAGCCAGAGGAACTAACCGCCATGCTAAAGGACGGCTCTATTCAGGCAAAAAGCACCCACGTGCCTCAGGTTTTTGTTCACCAAGATGTGGCTGCTTGCTTAGATTTTGTTGCGGGCAACACTTGCATCCGAGTTGCCCTAGATAATATTGAACCAACAGCCTCCTTGCAGGGATTTTTGTCATCATCCTTTTCTGCTGATGAGATGAAAACCTCAGGTGTGGTGGCTGCCATTGGAAGCGAGCGGGGCTGGACTGACAATGAACGGCATCTTTTCCGAAAAAAAGGCTTTACTCTGTGTAGCATGGGAGAACGGGTGCTTCGGACAGAAACTGCCGCCACCACTGCTGTAGCAATTATTCTTTCAAATATGGAGATACTATGAACCAGGATCAAATAAAGGCAATGCTGCTGGATATCGAAGAAAGCAAGCTGGAATTTTCTGTCACCCTCACTGGCAAGGAAAGCAAGCGGGTAAACGGCCTGTACAAGCCCGACACCTGTGAAATCCTCTTGCACAACAAGAACTTTACCAGCGACAATCAAATGATTTACACCGCCATCCACGAATACGCCCACCATCTGCTGAACGAGGAAAAGCTAGAAGAATCAGGAGGGCTTAAGCCCTCCTACCAGCGAGTTCACACAAACCAGTTTTGGGCTCGCTTTCACGGCTTGCTGGAAGTGGCTGAAGAAAAGGGCTACTACGTTATCGGTCTAGAAAATTCCCCAGAGCTGGCAGAATTAACAGAAGATATTCGCAAAAATTACTTGGAAGCCAACGGGCGGCTTATGCAGGAATTTGGTCAGCT
>JAGCMR010000325.1 GCA_017646305.1 Spirochaetaceae bacterium | reverse complement strand
TGTGGCAGCCTGGGCTAAGGTACTGGCATCTGCAATAATTTGCAAAGGGTTATCTGTTTTTAGGCTTAATAATTCTAGCTCTTGGGGAGTGTATAAAACATCATTGTTTCCTTGGACTGCCTTTTGGAATAATTCTCGGCTGGAACTGATAATGACGGTGTTATAATAGTTTTTAAAGTAGATGGTGCCAAAATCAGTGTTTAGTTCAAAGTGGTGGCCGCCACTGCCTTGTACCAAGGTGATACCTTCTGGAAAGGTTTTTTCCAAGGGTAGCCTTCCAATCCACAGCTTGGTCAGCCGTGTGGCGGCGGAAAGAAAGCCCATGTCCACCACAGCTACAAAGTTGGTCTTCTTGTCTTGGTCAAAATACAAGCCTAAATCTACTGGTCGGGCGGCGGCAAGAGATACAAGCTTGTTTTCCCTCAGCTGGGACTGTCGCAATTCCATAAAAAGAGAACGGAAGCTAGAAAATTCCTCTGTAGCCAGAAGAATATCTGCCGCCTGTAAATCTAGCAGGGGATTTAGAGCTTCCCACACTGAATCGGTGTGAAGATATAGGCCATAATTTGGGGGAAGAAGAGAAAGGGATTTTTTTCTGTTTAAGCCAGAATATAAAATCCATACAGCTAAAGCTACAATCACTAGAAGCAGGATAATGCCAAGAGTTTTGAGAAAGGTTCCAAAGGCCTTAGCTTTTTTCTTTTTTTCCTTTGCTTTTTTTTCAGTTTTTTTATTTTTTTCCACTTGTTCAGGCTCTTGCTCCTGAATCCTTACTTCTGATTCTGTATTTTCAATGTTTTCAGGGGTGGTTGTATCCATGAGACAGCTCCTTGGCTTTTTGTATAGGGTGACAAGGATTCCTTCCTTTTAGCCACATTGTTTTTTATTATAAAATATTGTTCCATCTTTTCCTAGGGTAACAAATGGGGATTTATTCTAGGGAATCAGTTATTCTATAGAAAGCTAGCTTTGGAGACCTGCCTTCCGTGCCTGCTTTTTTTTGTACATGGCATCATCAGCAAGATGGATGCACTGGGCATAATCAACAGGAAATGCTTCTGCAGTGGAAACACCGATGGAAATGCTGGTGGGGTATTCCTTTTGGACCTGCTGCATTTGCTTTTCAATAGCAGATACAATGTTTTTTGCTACCTGCTCTGAAGTATTGGTAAGAATAATGAGGAATTCGTCTCCACCCAATCTAAAAATCAAATCAGTATGACGTATGGTAGACTTGATAATATCGTGGCATAAAATGATATATTCATTTCCTGCATCATGCCCATGGGTATCGTTTACCTTTTTGAGTCCGTCAATATCACACATAATGAAGGAAACTGGAAGGATGTTATTGGAATCCTGTGTTTGCTGAAAGAATTTTCCTTGCTTAAGCTCAAGATAGTGGCGGTTGTAGCAGCCACAAAGGGGATCACGAAAGGCCTTGTCCTCTAAAACAGAGAAAAAGTTTTTCATAGCAGAGACGGTAAGCAACAGGAACATTTCTCCCTGTCCATATTCTTGTTTTTTGTGAACAATATTTTGCTGATGCACATAGTACAAGGTATTATCCTCATTATTTTGCAACAGAAGATGAGACTTATTTCCCAAAGGTACATCTTGAAGAATTTGGGAATTCATCTGATAAGGCGAAAAATTCTTGAGAATATCTGGTTTATATCCTGTAATTTTTCCGTTTTGATAAATATTTGGACAGGTTTTTACAGCTAGCTCATTAGCATAAATAATTTTTTTATCTTTATTCAAGAAGAATATGGGAAATAAAAGAGTCTGCATCAGCTTTTCTTGTCCCTTGTTAATGATGAATTGTGTTTCATCAGAATAGACAACCCAGAGAAACAGGGTAAGAATAGCTGTATCTAAAATGGGAATAAACCATAACAGTTGATTTGTGAAGAAAAAGATACGGAAAATATTAGACAGGATAAAAAGGACTGTAGCTATTATGGTATAAAAACAAAATTTCTTGCTGGAAGAAGCTGGAGATTTTAGCTTTATAAAAAGGCAGACTAATCCACTTAAACTAAGCAAATAGCTATAAATGGTATGAACATAAAAGTAGGGCTTGTAAATAGGAACTAATTCTCTGTAGGGAACGTAAATAATTTCACCAGTATATTCAATGAAGTATGTATTATATTCTGGTATAAAAATCATGATGATAGTAATGGCAGGAATAATTGCCAGACACCAAAGTCGTGGTACAAGATGAGCTTTATGGGGAAAGGCATAGGTAAAGCAAAAGAAGAAGTAGGTGAGACTGGTAAGGGGTACTGAAATAATGCTTAAAAGAATAATTCGTGGCAGTAGCTCTGTTCCAGGATAGAGAGAATAAATGGCTCGTGCAAGCTGCCACAATCCTAGGAAGAAAATAAATTGTCTGCTGAACTTTTGATACACAAAATTATCTGTTTCTTTTTGCTTAATTCCTACTAAGAAAAAGGCATAGATGGCAATGAAGAGTCGTATAATACCAAAAAGAAGTGTGATGTAGTTTAATGATGATAATTCAGAATCCATTATTTGTGTTCCTTTCGCTGTGCCTTTATTTTATACATTTCTACATCAGCCTCTTTGAGTGCTTCCTCAAAACAGCTGTCTGGGGAAAGCAAGGTGGCGATACCAATGGAAATACCGATTCTATGAGGGGTAAATTCCCTGTGTTGCTCCATTTCAGCATCAATGCTTTTTACAATGGCTTTAGCTATTGGAGCGGCTGTTTTAGGAAGCAACACAAGAAATTCATCACCACCCAGTCTGAAAATTAAATCATCTTTTCTGATGCAGGAGCGGATTCCATCATGACAAGCAATAATGTATTCATCTCCCCGTTTATGACCAAGGGTGTCATTAATTCCCTTCAGATTGTCTATGTCACATACTAGCAATGAGATGGGATATAACTCTGGAGAAAGTAATTCTTTTTGCTTTAATGTGAGAAAATGACGATTGAAACAGTTACACAAATTGTCTCGGAAAGCCTTGTCCTCTAAATCAGAAAAGAAATATTGCATAGAGGTAAGAGGCGTTATCATGATAATTTTTCCGTGGTTTTTATGTCGCTCCTCACCAATAATTTCTTGTTCCTGAAGAAAATATAGAGTTTTGTCTTGCTTTAGCTGGATGAATTTTTGGCTTGTTGTGTTTGTATCTGTTGGAAAGGGAATTTCCATATCAAAAACAGTGAAAAACTGCATTAAATCTTCTTCTTTGGGATGGGGCGTATTTAATTGGGTGAGAGAAGAAAAGAATTCTTTTCCACTGCCATTAAGATAAATGACAAAATTATTATCTAGCATGGCAACGGGAAAGGGGAGAAATTCTAAAAAGTCTGAGTATCCCTTGGAAATGATTTGCTCTGACTCATCATGATACAGAGTAAGAAACAATAAAATCATACAGGCAAGGAGAGCCAGGGAAGGTATCCAGAAAAATACATTGTTTTTTACAATAAAGGAGGCAACCATATTTTGTACAATAAAAAGTACTGCAGCCACCATTGCAAATTTTGCTCCAGTCGAAATGCCTTCTGGATTACGAATAGACTTATAGACTATTACTGCAATTCCTACCAAGATAGTTGTGTACAAGTAAATGAGAAAGCCATAGAATAGTGGATGATAATATTCCAGAATATCTCTATAGGGAATGTAAATGATTTCATTGGTAAAGGTAATGGAATATTTTTGTAATGGAGGCACAAGGGTACAAAGGGCGTAAATACAGGGAAAGAGATAGTTCCAACGTAATGCCTTGGTAAGAGATTCTTTGTGAGGCTGTGCATAGGCAAAGCAAAATTTCATAAAGGAAGGCCCCGCAAAGCCTATGGAAACATAAATCCAAGGACTAATAAAGGGTAGAAGGTTCTGGTTAGGACAGAAAAAGAATATGCTGCTAAAAAATCCCCAAATACCAATTGTTCCAATAAATCTGCGAAGGTATTTAAACGCAGGAACGTAGGAGGGTCTGTTTTTACTAAGAACGAACAATATCAGAGAGCAAAGGGCCACAATGGCTCGCAATGCACCTTGTAAAGCGGTGAGATATTGTATTAATGTGACTCGTTCCATCAAATATATATTATAATGAATCTGTCTTCAAAAAACTATGTTCACTAAGGATATTTTTTTATTTTACTGGCAAGATACGGATTTTTCTTCACCTTTCTTTCTGTGCATGATACACTAATGACATGAATTATACCTTATTGAACAATGATGATGACATAAAGGCCCTGCTTGCCCAGTGGGAAGAGAATAAAATACAACAGATAGCCATGGATTTTGAAGGTGAATTTAATCTCCATTGTTACGGTGAACATCTTTGCCTGATTCAGATTTTTGATGGAACTGACTTTTATTTAGTGGATACCCTCTGTGCTGATGAGGAAGCTTCCCGAAAAAATGCAGAATCTGCTGGCAAGCCCTTTGTGCCCTTTGTAAAGGCTTCTGAAAAATCTCAGGTGAAGCCTCAGATGAAACCTCCCGTAACAGTGGAAGGCTTGCGACTTTTGCTGGAAGCTCCACAAATAGAAAAGCTGTGGTTTGATTGTGCTTCCGATGGCGAGCTGGTTTGGAAAAAATTCGGTATTCGGTTGAACAAGGTGTACGATGTTTTTCGTGTGGCAAAGGTGCTGGGCTTGGTGGGCCCTGGCTTGGCGGGAAATCTTGCGGCCTTAACGGAACGATTCGTTACTGGAGCTGAGGAAAAGCAACAGGAGCAGCTTCATCAGGATACCCAGTCCAAAAAGCGGTTGCAACAAACAAACTGGATGAACCGACCCCTTTCTCCCGCTCAGCTGGAATACGCCTTGAAAGATGTGGCCAATCTCTTTGCCCTACGACAAGCCTTAGATGAACAGGCTCGTTCAAGAAGACTTTTGTCCCAGGTGCGAGCCACCATGAAGGGCATCCCCCATCTAGGCAAGGAGCGGACTCTAGGCTACATGAAGATGCCTGGCTACAAGCGAATGAAAATTCACCAGCAGATTTTTCTCCGTCATTTTTTTGAAGCACGGGATTTAGTGGCTCGCCAGTTAAATAAGCCGCCTTTTCAGGTGCTGGACAAGCATTTGCTGGTGCAGCTGGCACAAAAGGCTCCTTTGGTGCGTGCCCAACTTGTGGCTGAACT
>JAGCMR010000324.1 GCA_017646305.1 Spirochaetaceae bacterium | reverse complement strand
AGGCTTACGGAAGAAGGCCACAGCATTCATTTCCTGAATTTTATCTTCAATACCAGAATCCTGTAAAGCAGTAATAACAATGATGGCAGGATTTCCAAAATCATCTGAGGAATTGATTTTTTTACATAACTCAAATCCATCAACACCAGGCAAATTCAAGTCCAGCACCACTACAGAGGGCTTTTTACTTGTCATCAAGGCACCTGCTTCAAATCCATCAAAGGCCTGATAAATCTGGGCACCCGAAAATTCCTTGGAAAGATACTGATGTAATACGGTGTTCAATCCCATATCATCCTCTACCACCAAGATGCTGCTGTTGGAGCTAGTATTACACAGAGAAGCAAGATTCTCTGGAACACGCATATTCCGCTCTGTCATAAATTTCACCAAATCATCAGCATATACACGGTATTGTCCACCAGGAGTACTATAGGCTTTCAAATAACCATTACGAATCCAGTTGATGGCGGTTTGGTTTGCAACGCCACAGATATTAGCCACTTCCAATGCTGAATAAACGATTGTCTTCTCAAACTCTTTGGACATAAAATCACCTCTCTATATAAACAACACAAAAATTATTTTGTTTCAAATCGTATATACTAAACTTTAATACCATACATCAAAAATAACAAGCTAAATACTAGCTCTTAAAGTAAAAAAATTTGAAAGATTTTTTACAAATATTATATTTTTGATATTTTAGACTTAAAATCCTTATAAGAAAAACCTTTCCGTATCAAATACTTTTCTGTAGCTTCTTGAGATTTTCCCAAACGACGACACTTTTCTATAGCTCGTTCTAAAATCTGTTCCTGATCCACACCCTGAAAATATTCATCCAAGGCTTGGCTAGCAAGCTTTCTTTCTATTCCTTTAGCAAGGAGCCCGCTGAGTAATCGGCTTCTTCCTTCTGCATGATTGATAGATCGATTCCGTAACCAGGCTTGGGCATAGCGCAGGTCGGATAAAAATCCTCGCTCTTCCAGATAATCTAATGCCCCATCAATGGCAGCATTTTCATGTCCCTTCTTTTTTAGTTTTATAGTCAAAAGATAGCGACTATGCTCAGCTCGCTCTAAATAGCCCACAGCAGTCTTTTCCGCCGCAAACTTTAAACCTGCCAACAGTAAATCCTCCAACTCCTCATCAGAAAGATTTCGTTCCGCCACAATATCTTGGGTAGGAAGGAGCTGCAGGTAACAGTTACGGACAAAAAAAGAAGACCCCATGGAAAGGGTAACCTGTACACAATCCCATGAGATCTGCTTTGTTGTGGTAATATGAACCACTAGCGCTTGCTGAACTGGAAGCGGCGGCGTGCACCACGCTGACCGAACTTCTTTCGTTCAACCATGCGGGAGTCACGAGTAAGGTAACCGTTAGCCTTCAATGAAGCATAGTTACCCTGGTCTACCTGAGTCAAAGCTCGAGACAAACCATGGAGACAAGCACCAGCCTGTCCATTCAATCCACCACCAGTAACGTTAATGAGAACATCAAACTTGTTCTCGCTAGCTGTTACCATGAGGGGCTGACGTACTACACGAACCTGATCATCAGTAGCAAAGTACTCAGCAACATCCTTTCCGTTTACAACAATCTTTCCAGTGCCTTCCCGCAGGAATACACGGGCAACGGCAGTCTTTCTTCTTCCTGTACCAATTCCGATATTCTT
>JAGCMR010000323.1 GCA_017646305.1 Spirochaetaceae bacterium | reverse complement strand
TCCACCTGCTACCAAAATTGAATTTCCCAAATACCGAATAATAGGAGCTTCCGACCAAACCTTTATAAAGGTACCTAATTCCCAAACCTTGGGCAAAATACCACCACGGGTATCGTACATTTCAGCATTGGACTTGGAAGCAGTAATAATCATGATAAAGTAGGGATACAAAATCACTACACAAGTTATGAAAATTCCGATGTAAAGCAGAATACGAGTCAGCTTAAATTCTTTTCCCTTCATACTTAGCCCTCCTGCTCACCCTTCAAAGAGATAATCATGTAAATGCTTGCGCAAATAGAAAGCACTATAAATCCGATTACAGAAACAGCAGCTGCTTCTCCAAACTTACCGGAACTGAAGGACAGGTCGTACAGATAGGTTACCAAGGTATGGGTCTGATCTGCGGGGTCTCCCTTAGAAATTGTCCAGATAATGGGGAAGGAGTTGAATACGTAGATAATGTTCAATACGGTGGAAACAGACAAACTAGGCATTACCAATGGAAGAGTAATTCTAAACAGCTTGCCCCAGAAACCAATTCCGTCTACATCAGCAGCCTCGTACAAGGCACTATCAATACTCTGCAAACCAGACAATACACAGAAGGTAACAAAGGGAATAGTAACAAAGATACCAACCCAGCATTCCCAAGCAAAGAATGCCGCAGGTGTTGCAGTCCAGTTTACATAGCTATCAATAAGTCCCAAATTATACAACAAGGTATTGAGGGCTCCATATTCGGGGCTAATGATGTACTTCCACACAACAGCTTGAATAATCAAAGCTGTAGCCCATGGGAATACAATAACAGCACGGGCAATTTTTCGTCCCTTGAATTCTACATTTAAAATCATAGCCAAGGTAAAGCCAATGACAGTAGAAAGACCAACAACAACAATGGTCCACACAAGGGTATTTTTTAGCGTATGCCAAAAAGTGGGATTATTAAAGATGCTAATGTAGTTTGCAATACCATTCCACCCACGATTTATACCAGCCTTACTGATTTCAGAAAAGGATGATTGAAATACGGTGACAATGGGAATCAAGATCATAACACCCATCATCAAGATACTTGGCAAAAGCCATACGTATGGCTCCACTTTTCGCACTGTTTGCAGTGTTTGAGAGGTTGCCTTCATTTGCTGATTCCTCCTAGCTAATAGTGGATACGAAAACATTTTGAAAGAATTCGTATGTTAAAAAAAGGGCCTGAATATAATCCAGGCCCTTTGATAAATCAGTATAGATAAATGCTTCTTACAGAAACTTATTTACCAGTAACCTGAGCCTGCAATGCGTCCAATGCGTCCTTAGCAGAAATCAATCCCTGACCAACCTTCTGCTCAACATCAATTACACCATTGCGAACGTCCATCCACTCAGGCTTCTGCATGGGGTAGAACTGACAGGTAGGAAGAACTGCACAGAATGTTGCAAAGTACTCGGAGGAACCAGTCTTTGTGCTTCCACCCTGAGTGTGCTTTTCAGCGTTCTTTGCC
>JAGCMR010000033.1 GCA_017646305.1 Spirochaetaceae bacterium | reverse complement strand
CATGGATGTAACTGGGGTAGATATGATTGGCCCCTACTTGGAACTGGCTCAAGAAACTGCCGCTGACGAAGAAGTAAAAATCACCACAGTACAGGCTGATTTGAGAGAATTCCAGATTCCAGAAGCATTTGACCTGGCAGTGAATTTATACACCTCCTTTGGTTACTGCGACACCATAGCAGAGGACACAAAAATCCTTCAGAATATTGCCGCATCAGTAAAAAAGGGTGGCTATTTTGTTATGGAATGCTTGAGCCGTGAAAATGCCGTTCGAGATTTTACCGAAGGAGAATGGTTCTGCCGCAGCGGAAAAACTGTGTTGACAGAATTTTCTGTAGAAGGAGCTTGGGAGGGCTTACGTTCTCGCTGGATTCTCATTGATGATGAAACAAACCAGCGGATTGAGCATGAATTTGTCCAGCGGCTTTATTCTGCTGTAGAGCTACGAAAAACCTTGCTAGAGTGTGGTTTTTCTAGTGCAGAGATTTACGGAGACTTTGAAAAAGCTCCCTATAACCAAAAAGCTGCCACTATGGTAATTATCTGTAGAAAATAGTATGATAGCTCCATGAAGCGACTGGTTTTAATAATCTTTGTTATTGTGGCAATTTCCTTGGGATTCGTATTTTTTACGAAGGATTCCAGGGAAACCACTTCCCAAGGGGTAACTCGTTCTCAGACGGTTATTCCCCAAACCACGGCTCAAAAACAAGAAGCGGTAGAAGTCCAAGTAGAAGAAGCAGATGATTCTCTGGTGTCTCTCGTTCCCCTCCACAGCGATGAAACCCTGCTGGGTACCTTAAGTATTGATTTTGACGGAGACGGCTACGATGACCAAATCAATACCATCAAAAAAATGACCAGCCCCTACATTCAGATTCTTGTGGGACTGTATAATCCTTACAAGGGACAGTACGAGCGGTCTACCATCATCGACACAGAAATTATTCAGATAAGAACCTTTTCCTACACCTGCATGGATTTTGTTGGTAATCACAAAAATATTCTTATGTATTCAGGCTTTTTGGAAAACAATGATTCTGTTATGAAGCTTTTTTCACCAGAAAAACGTGATACTGGCCTGATTTTGAATATAGTGGGAGATTTCCGTTCTGACGGAACCATCTTTGTACAGCAAATGGAACGCCATGAATCCTACGAATCACAAAAGGCTAATGGAGTAAGCTTTCCTGTGTGGGTGTATCGTTCCGACACCTCTGCTGGCAGCAATAGCCTTGATCAGATTCAAACACGATATATTTGGAATGAAGCTTCTGGAAAATATGTAAAGGACGTGGAAACACGAGTGCAGGAGACAAAGGCCAGCTCAACAGAATTAAACAAGATTCTCGATGGCACACTGGCTTCCTTCCAAAACCACCTGGAAGGCTTGTGGTATTTTACTAATTCCAATGAAGGCCAGTTTATGTTCTTTAATCCTCGTGAAGAAGAAATCATTTTCCAGGCCGACAATGCCCAAGAGGTATACACCTGGGTAAGCAGCACCCTTCGACGAAATGGTATTTACATTACAGCCATCAATAGCTCCATCACTAACCTAACCCGCCGCATTGATATTACCATTACAGGAACTGAGGAAATCAAGGTTCGTAACCAAGACGACGTTCTCATGACCATTAGCGAAAAATCCTTGTGGGATGGAGAATACAAAAAACAGCCAGCCTTTACAGTAACAAAAAAATCCCAGGCTCAAGAAATTCTTCACCTGCTAGAAGGACAAAAGCACTGGCTGGTGGAAGGGGTAACTCAAATGGAGATTACCAATGGAACTTACAACTCATCCCTTGTCACAGGTATGATTACCAGCACCTTCTGCGATGAACAGGAAGTAATTCAGGTTCGTGGTTCCGTGGGAGCCCCCTTTTATAACCAAGAGTCCTACCTTGCAACAGTGGAGCATGATCCTGACACAAAAATCCTTAAAGCAGTGCGACTTTCTCCTGTTAAGATCACTCCCTTAGGGATAGAAGCCCTAACGGGTAATGCCATTCGACTAGAGGCTAACTACAATGTACAGGAGGAGGTTATTGCAGAGGTAATAACTCCTGATGAGCCAGAGCTCCAGGCCACCTCCATTCATGATGGGGACGAAAGCAGACCTATTTTGTCTGTTCATACCTCACCTCGTTACTTTAGCCCCGACAACGATGGTATTGACGATAAGCTCACCATTGACTTGGGCGTTACCACAGAAACTCCTGTGGCTAGCTGGTCCTTCAATGTCTATGACCCAGAAAACAATAGCCTGATTTGGTCTCGCTCTGGAGTGGGAGATGCACCCCAAAAGCTTGAGTGGAATGGACGGAGCAATACAGGAGAGCTGGTACAGTCTGCCACCGACTATCCCTTTAGCTTTACCGCCAAGGATGAAAATGGCATGAGCTCAGAGGCTCATGGAGAGCTATCTGTAGACGTACTTGTTATTCACGAAGGTGATGTGCTGAAAATCCAAGTTCCTTCTATCATTTTCCGAAGTGATAGTGCGGACTTTGTAGGCCGTGATCAGGATCCTGAAAAAGGTCTGGACAAGGCAACCATTGACAATAACATCAAGGTTATTCAGCGTATTGCTCAGATTTTGAATAAATTCCCTGATTACAGCGTTCGTATTGAAGGTCATGC
Source organism: Spirochaetaceae bacterium (assembly GCA_017646305.1). The sequence goes on along the minus strand of JAGCMR010000033.1, from coordinate 1,502 downwards.
CAATAACATTACTGGTACCGAGGCAGAGGAAACCTCCACAGCCAATGGCAATATTCCGTTGGTTCCCCTGTCAGAGGCACGAGCAAAGCTAGTTCGTGATATGCTGGTGGACTTTGGTGTAAGAAGCGACAGACTTTCCACAGTGGGTATGGGAGGACGACGTCCTGTTGTATCTCGCGGGGATAAGGCCAACTGGTGGAAAAACCGCCGAGTTGAATTCATTTTGGATAAATAAAATGAGAAGGCCCTCTGGCAGCTGTTGACACAACTGCTTCAGACGGCCTTTTTTATTCATCAGGGCTGATGTTTAAATACTATTCATCAAGGCTGATGTTTAAATACTATTCATCAGCGAAAACTGGGTAGCATTCAAAGCCAGCAGTTTTTAACTTTAAGCCCATGGACTTTTGAGCATCCTCTGGAACAGTAACCACAAAGTAGGAGGTTCCGCTGGCACGCTTTTCTTGGGTAATGTTACTTTTGAAGCCTGCTTCAGTAAGACGAGCCACAAGGTTTTCTGCATTTTCCTTGTTGCGAAAAAATCCCACCTGTTGCTTTACAATAACATGGCTTTCTTCACTGCTAGAAGCACTGCCTGTATTGGAGCTAGCATTTCCTGTAACAGCTGAATTGTCAGCAACTGCAGCTTGAGCTAGCTCTGTTCTGGGAATGAAATACCAAAAGGGAGTTGGAAGGAGTTTCGCCTTACCAGTTACCACCGCAGTTTCTGCTGACTCAGGATATTCCTTCTGGAGCTTGGAGCTCCACTGAGTATTTCCAGTTAAATACCATAGGGTAAGATATAGTGAAGAGCGAACAACTTTCATGGAATCTATGGTGGTATAGGACTGTAGCAAGGCCACTGGCTCTTCCAGCTGCTGACTACTTTCCACACGACTCAAGGTACCCCACACCTTATACAAACGAGAATACGCACGGGTTTTCTCATTAGTAGTATTACCTAAAAAGTCAAGGTAGCCTTCTGCCTGCTGACTTTCGCCACAACTGAGGCTACAACGGACTGCAGCTAAAACCAGCTCCTCGGAGGTAAGGGCTGGAGTATTTGGTGCTGGAGCAGCGGAAATCCCAGCTGCCTTAGCATACCAAGCGGCAGCTGTTCCGTATTCACCTAGCTGCTCTGTCAAAGAACCAAGAAAGGTGTACAGGGAACGTTGGTTTGAAGCATCTGCAGTGGAGGCAGCCTTTTCAACCTCTTGCAGAATGGAATCTATCGAGGAGTTATTGCTAGAAGATTTTTCCACTGCATTCTGTATTACTTGAGAAGCCACCTGACTCCACAGAGAAACAAGTCCAGTAAACAAAAGCAAGCCACAGAAAACAAGCCTAAGCAGCTTTCCCCTCATTATTCCTCCTTTGTCATAGAATCAGCTGTACCTTCTGGCTTTTCAGCTGCTTTTTGTTGTTTTGCTAATTTCTTAGCTTCCTTTTGAGCAAGCTTTGCCTCTTTTGCAGCAGCCTTTTCCGCAGAAACCTTTGCCCTT
>JAGCMR010000322.1 GCA_017646305.1 Spirochaetaceae bacterium | reverse complement strand
CATAAAGTCGGAAAAGTTGATGCCCAAGATTTTTGAAATGAAGGGAACATCGGGAAATCGAATGCCAATAGCCTGCAATCCGTAGTAAATGATGAACAACTGAACCAAAAGTGGTGTTCCACGGATAAATTCCACGTATGCAGTACCAGCAAAACGCACCAGCTTATTCTTGCTGATTCGGCACATGGCAATACCCAGGCCAATGGCAGTTCCTAGCAATACAGCAATGAGAGCCAACAAAATGGTGTTTTTTGCACCAATGAGATAAAAACTCCAGTAACGGCTTAAAAAGGAAAAATTCAACCTTGTCTCCAGTAGGAAGATAGATAGTTCAGTATAGCTTAATTTTTGATTTTTTACAATGTCGAGTTACCTTGATTGATGTGGTAATTTTCCTACTCCAGAATGGACAAGGGGAAGGAAATAGAGTAGTATTTGAGGAATCATAAAATATTAACTAACACGTACTTGAAGAGGTTTGGTATTATGAAAAATAAAGAAAAAAAGACTTTGTTGATTGCAATTATTTGTTGTGCAGTAATTGGATTAGGTTCTTTTGTAGGATGTGAAACTGAGGCTCGGTTAGATTTACCACAACAAAAAACCGTGGGGGAGGAAACAGTTCAGCAGTCTCCTAGTACTCCTGAGGTGGAGAATAAGGAAGAAGTTTCCAGTAAGCTGGAAGGAAGTGCTACAAGTAATGATCCTGTGTCATCAGATGCAGAAATTCCCCTTACTACCCCTTCCGTAGTTCCCGTTGCATGGACATCTAAACTCTTTACAGAGCAAATTCCCGAGGTAAACTTACCCACAGTTTCAGATGAAACAATTCTGGGAATGAGGCAATATAATACTTTAGATTTAAATCTTGTTAAAAATAATGATGACCTTAAAGCAGCAATTAAGAACCTAAAGTATGTTACTGCTGTTGATCACCAAGGAAATTATAGTACCTGCTGGGCCTATGCCACTGCCGCTGCTCTTGAGGCTGCAATTTTAAAACGGAATCCTCTACAGGCTGAAACATTAGACTTATCTGAGGTTCTTCTTGTGTATTATCGCTACAATACTGTGCCAACTCCTATTGGAGGGCTCGCAGTTGATGATAGAGCCGATTTAAACTCTAATATGTTTGAAACAGGAGGTTATCCGTCAAATCTCATCAATACGCTCTGTTCTTGGGCTGGTGTAGTGAATGAAAGCACTTATCCAGACATCAACGAGATAACCTTTCGTAATATTGACCGAACAGAAACATATAAAAACCAAGTTGCATTGGTGACAAGTGCTGGAATTATAACAACGAATGCAAATCGCTGGACAGTTAAAGATACTAGTAAGGTTGATGAAGGTGTTCTTAAAATGAAAAAATATCTTTACACTTATGGAGCTCTTGCAACAGCCTACAACATGAGTAAGTCGATTCCTTATGAGGGTGATCACAAAAACTATGGTTCATATACTACGGCATCTTCTGCATCTGTGAATCATGCTATTACCATAGTGGGATGGGACGATAATTTTGATAGTTGGTATACTGCTAAGCCTAACACTGCTTATATGAGACCACCAAAGTCTGGTGCTTGGTTGGTGAAGAATAGTTATGGAGATAATTTCGGTAATGGAGGATATTTTTGGTTGTCTTATTATGACAGTACCATTGCTAGTTGGGCTTTTTACTGCGATGTGGCATCTGTAGAGGAATACGATAATAATTATCAATATGATAGTGCCAGTGACGGTGATGAAAGTATTGGTGGAATTACATCCACTATCCTTCAAACTGCAAACGTATTCACTGCTCAGGGGAATGAAGATTTAAAGGCTGTTCAGTTTGGTATGACCTACGATAATATGAAGTATCAAATTGATGTGTATCTGAATCCAGATAAAAATTATCCCACTAGTGGAGAACATATGACAAGTGTGCAGGGAAGCATACTGCCCTCTGGTCGTCACACGGTAAGACTATCTACTCCTATTAAACTGAACAAAGGTGATACTTTTTCTGTGGTTGTTACCTATGAGACAGAAACTAACCATACTCCCACCGCTGAATATGAATCTACTGCCAATTCTTTGGCTGGTCAGAGTTTTTACCGTCAGGGAACAAATGATAATTGGAGGGATATGTACCACGAAGGTAAGGGAAACTTACGTATTAAGGCCTTTACCAAAAACAGGTGATAAGATAAAAGCCTAAAACAACAGTGTGTACAAGGAAGCTTAGTAATGGAACGAAAGGACTTTACAATAACGTCTCAGTTTGATGGTTTGGAAATAAAGGTTGTAGTGATGGAACCAGATGCGCCTATTCGTGGGGTAGTACAATTTGCTCACGGTATGGCAGAGCATAAGGAACGATACTTTGATTTTATGAAATATCTTGCTGCAGCAGGCTTTGTGACTGTTATTCATGATCATCGGGGCCATGGAGAAAGCCTTCGTTCCCAAGAGGATTTGGGATTTTTTTACGATGGAGCTGGAATAGCCGTTGTGGAAGATGTACATCAGATTCTGCTG
>JAGCMR010000321.1 GCA_017646305.1 Spirochaetaceae bacterium | reverse complement strand
GATACCCTGTAGATTTCTCAGCTCCTTTAAATCTTTTTCAGAAGCTTCAAGTCCGTATTCCACCCCCTTGTTATCCACAAAACCAAGCCAGGTGTGGGGCTCATTGCCATACACACCGATTTGTCCCACTACAGTTACGGGCTCTAATTGGGCAGACTCCACCTTGTTCCTCCCACTAAAAGAAAAAAGAGAAAAAGAAAAAATAGCTAGCACTACAGTTATTAAAAAAAATAGCTTCACTTCAACCTCCTTTAATTACTTTTTTTAGGTTGCACTAAAAGATAGATTTTTTCATTCTCACTCACTGGACTACTGAAGGTAATATTTACCGTTCCAGCAGAATCTGTAGAAATTACCTCATGAAGGGTAAATCCGTAGGGACGTAAATTAACACGATTTCCAGCATTAGTAAGCAGTAACTTAGGTCTAAGACTCTGAGGCTGTCCATTTACAAGAAAATATGAATCAAAAAGGTTGATGGCAGTCATATCGAAATATTTACCAGAGGCCTTTTTACCAATGCCAGGAACAGATTTTTTGAAGCTAGGAACAGGCACACCTTGAGGAGGATTATCTAATATCAATGCTTGAGGATATTTTTTAAATACCGACTCAAAGGTCTCTGTTTTTGTAGCTTCATTAGCTTTCAATGCTTGAGTAATAGCGTCTTGGTCAACATCCTTGTTAGTAGCGATTTGTTTGATTAAATCTTTGCCACCATAATTTCTGGCCAAGTAGGCACCAAAGGCATAGGCTCCTGCATAGGAATAAGTAACATTACTATCTTGAAACCAATCGGTAAGACCAGATATATAATACCCATTGGCAAATTGTAAAAATCTGACAACAGGAGAATTCTCTGGCTCTATATCAAGATACTCTCGTATCATATCCTCACACACCATGGACATCATTTCGTTAGACCAAGTACTAGAAGATACTATATCAGATTGTTTAGTGGCAGTTTTCATGGATTTCATGGTCTTTTGTCCAAAATTGATCATGTGCTGGAATTCGTGGGCAAGGGTGGAATATATCATATTAGGATATTTGTTTAGAAAACCAGAATCTACATAAAAATACTTTCCTTCATTAGAAAGAGGAAGGACATCATCCCTATTAGATGGCTTCTCAGTAGCAGTGTAATAATCCTTAGGCCAGAAATATCCTGCAGTTCCCGAATTCTGATTTGGTGTATAATCATCTTCAATATCGTATACAACGATGTTTACTTTAGTATCTGAAATAGTATAAAACCCGTTTGTGGAAATAATTTCATTCGATTCTGTGCCAAAAACCTCTTGAATCGGCTCGTATATGGTGTCAAATTTATCTGCCAAGCTTTTGGCTTCCTCTTGAGTGATCTTATCCCCAGAAGCAGTTGAATCTGAAAAATTATCATTCAAAACCCAGATATAACAATTAGTTCCCACAGCCTGTAAGGTGGCACGACGTTTTGTATATTTACTTGAATTTACAAATAATTCGATTGCACCAGCTGTGGATGCAGGCACATCTACCCAAAGAGCTTTTTCGGTTACACCTTCCGTAGGAGTAATTGGAGTGACAGACTTCATTGGTTCACTTGCTACAGTAGCAGCCATTGCGGAGCGTCCAGAACCAACGCCAGCAAAGAACGGAGGCTTAAAATCTCTGGCTGGAATAAAGTCTTCTCTGATAAATCCAGAAGGAGTAATGCCAGAAACATTTTCCCAATCATCTATTTCCAGTAAGAGATTTTCTTCTTCTGCAGAACGGTTGAAATAAAAGCCACCAAAATCTTGCCCCACATCTGTTGAAGCAGAAACGATATATCTGGTAGAGGCTGCAGGAATAGCTGTAGAACCAACGTTCATCTTTACCATGAAAATATCTACAGGTTTTTCTGCAGTAAGTGCTACAGTACGGACATTATTTGGCACCTCATACTGAACCTCGCTTCCATCGTATTCCCAAGATGCAGTTTCACCATTCCACATCTCTGAGGATGAAATAACTAACAAAGCCTGAACAACATCGCCAACAAAACTACAGGAAGTAACAAAACAGAGGAAGATAACACCTAAGATTGTGATACATAAATTCTTTTTAGACATAAGCATACCTTTAGTATATCGTACAAGTTTTTATCCGTCTAGAAATTACTTTAAAAAGATTATTGGTGCTGCAAGGTTTCTTCCATGCGTTTTACAAGCCCTTCTCCCCAGTAATCGCAAAGGATGTCATAGGCTTGAAGCCGAAGCTCTGGCACAACGGAGTGATTCAGCTGCTGTAGATTATTTGCAACGTAAAAACGACACAGCTTCCTGATGGAGGCTAACTGCTCTTCCGTAAAGCCTGGGTCTAAGTCTTCCATGCAGGCAAAAAGTACGGTAAATACCGAGGCAGTAGAGCACACCTGTTCCCAGCGCTCCAATGAAGTGATTTTTGTGTTGGAGGAAATACCGGTGTTTACGGTATAGTTGTAGACCACATCGGAGATTCCCACATAGCGGCGGGCTCCATGGGCAATCAGTAAATACTGCACCACATCCTCTGCCATGGTACAGTACATGGAAGGAATTTGCTCCAGTGCCGCCAGATACAAGCTCCGACGAATAAGCTTGCCCCACATAAAATTGTTGTGTCCCCGCTCCACCAAAACATTTTGTAAAATGGCTCCACCCTCCAAGGCTCCCACAAACACATTTTGCACTCGCTGCCGATTTTCTTTCAGCACCTTTTCTAGGG
>JAGCMR010000320.1 GCA_017646305.1 Spirochaetaceae bacterium | reverse complement strand
CACATTCAGGGTAATTGGTACAACCGTAGAATTCCTTACCACGTCCCTTTGTTTTTCGAGCAACAATTTCTCCAGTACAACCAGGTCTGGGGCATCGAGCCAAGGGAATGGAACGGGTGCTGTAGCACTCTGGGAAGCCTGAACAGGCCAAGAAAAAGCCAAATCGACCAAGCTTTTTTACCATGTGACGACCGCATTTGTCGCAAATCTTGTCGGTGGGCTCATCCATAGAGCCCTTCAGGCTTTCGTGGGTAGCCATGACGTTTTCCACCTTGTCTCGAAAGGGAAAGAAAAAGTCTCCCAGCATCTTTGACCACTGCACCTTGTCTTCTTCAATTTCGTCCAATTCAGTTTCTACACGGGCGGTGAAATTTTCGTTTACCACCTCTGGGAAGGATTCCACCAAAATGTCGTTAATCATTCGACCAAGGGGTGTGGGAACAAGCTGCTTGTTGCTGCGGGTAACATAGTAGCGATCCAGCAACACAGAAATAATAGGTGCGTAGGTGGAAGGACGACCAATTCCCTTTTCTTCCAGAGTTTTTACGATGGAAGCATCGGTGTAGCGGGCAGGTCCTTGAGTAAAGTGCTGCTCAGGATAAAACTTCTGGGCCGTAAGCTCTTCTCCAACCTTTAATGAAGGAAGGGAACCAGAGGCATCTTCCTTGGAGGAAAGCAATTTGATTACCTTGTAAAAGCCCTTGTCTACCACCTTACTGGCAGAGACACGGAACAGTGCATGGCCTGCCTGAATGTCTACGCTGGTGGTACGAGTTTTTGCATTGTTCATTTGGCTAGAAACAAAACGCTCCCAAATGATGGTGTAAAGCCGCAGCTGGTCACGAGTAAGATATTCCTTCACAGAATCGGGAGTGTAGGAGGTATAGGTGGGACGGATACCTTCGTGGGCATCCTGAGCCTTTTTTCCCACAGTGTATTCAATGGGAGCTTCTGGTAGCTCATTGGGGAAATTCTCTCCCAGCCATTTCCGCACATCATCAATGGCTGTCTGGGAAATACGTACAGAGTCAGTACGCATATAGGTAATAAGACCTACACGAGTAGATCCAATATTCACACCTTCGTATAACTGCTGGGCAATCTGCATGGTTTTTCGGGAGGTAAAGCCAAGACGATTAGCTGCAGCCTGCTGTAATTTTGAAGTGGTAAAGGGAGGCTTGGGGCGCACCGTTTTTTCTGTAGCCTTAATGTCCACTACAGTACAAACAGAGCTACCAATCTCATTGATAATTTCCTGAACTGCTTTTTCATTAGGCAGCTCAGGCTTCTTTTCTTGATATTGTACCAGCTGAGCAGTAAACTTGGATTTTCCCTTGATAAAGTCAGCATCTAGGCTCCAGTATTCCTCAGGGATGAATTCCTCCACTTCCTTTTCCCGCTCGCAAATCAATCGCAGAGCTACAGACTGAACACGACCTGCAGAAAGTCCATTTTTTACCTTCTTCCTCAACAGGGGAGAAAGATTGTAACCCACCAATCTGTCTAGAATACGACGAGCCTTTTGGGCATTTACCTTGGCCTCATCAATATCTGAGGGGGCGGTAACTGCCTCGGTAATGGCTTGGGGAGTGATTTCGTTAAAAACAATTCGTTTAATGGGAGCAGAGGTCTTTCCCTCAAAGGCTTGTCGTAAATGCCAGGCGATGGATTCTCCGTCCCGGTCATT
>JAGCMR010000032.1 GCA_017646305.1 Spirochaetaceae bacterium | reverse complement strand
TAGACGCCGCTTGTAGAAGGAGCTTTGTGAGCTGTGTCCTGGAGTTGTTGTCGTCGTTCTCTTGTATCTGTTTTCATGTCTTCAAAATCTAATAGAAAACTCATACCCTGTTTTACCCTCTTTTGTCTACTAGTTTTTTCTATCCAATCTGCGTTCTCGATAGAAAAGACCATTACCTTGGGAGGTAAGAATGGCTGGAACAGAATTTCCTCCATGAGTGGTATTACCACAGGCCCTGGTAAATTCGGACAAACTTCACTGGAGCTGGCAACAGCATCCCGCACTGTTTCTCCAGATACAGAAATGCTTTTTTCCTTTGAGGGAGATTCTCTTAGGGATGATGCAGGTAGATTTCAGGTGGTGAATTCTAATCTGAGAGTGGTAGAAGATGCTGCCATGGGAAAGAAAGCAGGTCTTTCTGTAGGAAATAACAGTGGTTTTGCTGTGGTTGGTGTTCCTGGCTCTATTTTTTCTACCTTGAATTGGACAGGTTCTTTTTCCATGGAATTCTGGCTTTGTCCTGCTGTCGTTGACAACGGAGAAACGGTAATTTCTTGGCGATCAAGTCGCAATATTGACGGTTATCCCTTGTACCAGATTTTAGAGGCATCCTTTGCACGGAATCATCTGCAATGGAATTGTACCAATCTTTTTTCTGGTTATACAGAGAATAATGGAGAGATAACTCTTTCTGGTACTAAAAGTATTATTCCTGGCAAGTGGTCTCACCACATTCTTTCCTATGACTCAGAAACAGGTCTTTTAGAATATCGAGTGAATGGCTTGGTGGAGGATTTGAAATACATTACCATGACTGGTGGTGAACGTGGTGGTGTCTATCCTTTGATGCTGGGTAATCCTGCGATGTTTGAAATTTCACCTTCATACGCAGGTAAGATTGATGATTTTAGAGTCCTGCGGGATTCTATATCCAACACTGAAGAATTTTTTTATCAAAATCAGGAGAATTATCAGACAGGTTGGACAGCTGTGCGTTATACTGTAGAAGGCGGTAGTTTTATCAGTGAGCCTCTGGAAGTACCTGTGGGTAGCCAGCTGACTCACTTGGAAGCTAGCACTATTATACCTGAAGAAACTGGTGTGGAATTCTTTGTGCGTTCAGGAGATAACTTTTATAGCTGGAATCAAACAAGTCCCGCTTGGGTTCCTGCCTCTCCTGGAAAGCCACTTTCTGGGGTGGAAGGAAAATACTTTCAGGTGATGGTTAAGCTCTATCCCGATGGAGCTGGAACAAGCACTCCTTCGGTAGCCTCCGTCACTCTGTGCTATGAGGAACAAGAGCCACCTCTGCCACCTTTTTATGTTAAGGCTACTGCAGGGAATGGATATGTGGACTTGATTTGGTCTCATACCATAGACAAGGCAACTAATTATTGCGTGTACTATGGTGAACGTCCAGGAGAATATCTTGGTCGCGTTGCACTGGAAGGAGACTCCCCTGTAAAGGTTGGACATGAAAATTCTGTTCGGTTGACAGGCTTAAAAAATGGTAGAATCTATTATTTTGCTATTGCTTCTGAATACAATGGTCAGATTGGCCCCTTATCTCAAGAGGTGTATGCCCGTCCTACCATTCAATCTTATTGATTAAGGAAAAGCTATGACATTTGAAATTTCTTCAACTCACAGGAATACGCTTTTCAGAGCAAAGTCAGCAGTTTTGGCTCGAGACTTTGATTTGGCAATTCGTCTGTTTAAGCGCCTGCTTCAGGAATTTCCAGATAATTTGGAATTACTCCACGAGCTGGCAACAACCTATATCCGCAGTGAAAATGACGAAGAAGCTCTTTCAATTTATCAGCAGATTCTGAAAAAGGATCAAAATGACTTTCAAGCCTTAATCGGTATGGGTGGAATCTATCGTAGTATGGGACGTTTTGATGAGTCAGTAGAGGTTTTGGAGCGAGCCTTGGATTTTGATGGTAATAGTGTCCAAACCTAT
>JAGCMR010000319.1 GCA_017646305.1 Spirochaetaceae bacterium | reverse complement strand
CTTGGTAGTAACCAATAAAAAAGGCAACAGATTAATCAGTTGCCTTTTTTTTATGTCAACTTCCTGTGAAAGCCGTGTTTCGAAAGCCTAACAAAATGACCCTTCTTCAAGGGTTCTACCAATAGTTGTAAGAAAAAGCTAGAAGGTTAGAACTCCAGCTTCCAGCACTCGCCGCCGACTTCCATCGGTGTACACAAAGTCAATGGTGGGATTTTTAATAACTCCATCCAAGTGAATCAATGCGTGGGCATCGTTGTCGTAGTTTTCGCCAATGGCAATATGGCAGGTACGGAAGGCTTTTTCGTCCTCCAGCATATTTCCAGTAATGGTGGCGGTGGGATTCAAACCAATTCCCAGCTCACCAATATTCCGTGCATTGCGGCAATACAGTTGAGCATCCTCTGCAGAAAGGCGTCCGTCCTTGCCCATAGCCAAGGCTTCTTCTTCGGCCTGGGTAATGGTATCCAGCAATTTCTGAGCCTCATCTCCCCCACTGATATTGGAAATAAATCCACCAGCTACATCCACCACAATGGGAGTTTTTATAGCCACGCAGCCTGTATTCACTGACATAGAGCCATCAAAGGCAATCCGTCCACGGCAGCCTTGTTCTTTGCCGTCGCCCACCACGGGACTGATGAATACTTCTCCAGCAGGTACGTTGCCACCACTTCCAAGCTGGCTAAAATCGCCATCATCAGAAAAGGGCTTTCTGCCAGCTACAGGAATCACCAAATCTGTTCCAGCAGGGGCCTTTATCTCAACGGTAGCCACATTCTGATACAGGTCACACAGAGTCTTGCACCGCTGCTGAAGCTGCTGGTAATCAATACAAACAGTACGGGCAAACATATCCAAGGTGATTCCAGGAGTCCAAGCTGAACGCATGGTCTTTTTTCCATAGAGCAAATAGTCAAAGATATGGTCAAAGGAGTTTCCCGCATTATCCTTGTAGGGATTGGAAATGGCCGCTACATCTTTTCCTAACATGTTATGAGAAATGGAAAAACACACGTCAGGCTCTGTTTTTAAGGCTGAAATAACGGTTTCATCAGCAGCATCCATGGAGCTTTTTGCAGACTGCGTTACCATGGATACCTTTGCACCAACTGCTTCACAGGCATCATACAAGGCCTGGGAAATAAACTCAGCTTGAGCAATATCCAGTGAAACTTCTTGGTTCTTCCAAGTGATAATGGATTGCTTTACCACTCGATTGGTAATAATCAGAACTCGCTCCCCAGAACGAATCTTGCACACATCTTGTACAACCTGCTTTGCAGAGTTCCTGATTTGCTCAAATAGTTCTTCCCGTACATTTTCCATATATTTCCCTCCGTAAAATACAGGCGATCAAGGGACGCTTCCCTTAAACCCTTGACTTGCCTTTATTATGGTTCTCCAAAAATTGTAGAACCATAATAAAACCAGGTAACAGCTGTTACCTGGTCGATTCGTTACCGATTCTCCATTCCCATGTATTCCTTGTGGCCACACACCGCCTTGTATGCAGGGCGAATAATTTTTCCTTCGTTGGCAAGCTCTTCTATACG
>JAGCMR010000318.1 GCA_017646305.1 Spirochaetaceae bacterium | reverse complement strand
TACGACGTGGTGGGCTCTCTGTGCGAAAACTGTGATAAGTTCGCCGTTCAGCGCCAGCTTCCCAAGATTGACATTGGAGACCTGCTGATTATCCATGATGCAGGAGCCCACGGTAGAGCCATGGGCTTTAACTACAATGCCAAGCTCCGTTGCGGGGAATTGCTGCTACGGGAAGATGGTTCTGTAGTACAAATCCGCCGAAAGGAAACAGTGGATGATTACTTTGTCACCTTAGATTTTAAGGGCTTGCAATCATTCAAAGCTTAAATAAAAAAGGTACACTTCAGTTGGAGTGTACCTTTTGCATTTAATAAAGTTTAATGCAAATTACTTGCAGCTTATTGCATAACGCCAGTAATTAGGTCGTGGGCAACGGAGCCCCGCAATGGAATAGCAGGAAGATTATCTCGGCTAAACCAGTGAAGCTCATGAATTTCGCTTGTTTCTGGCACCAACTCCCCACTTTCCCATTCAGCACGAAAGGCCAGCATCAACTGATCTGGGAAGGGCCAGCTTTTGCTACCCACATAGCGGATATTCTTTACGGTAATACCGGCCTCTTCTTGCACCTCTCGTGCCACACATTCCTCCAAGGTTTCACCTGGCTCCATGTAGCCTGCAAGACAGGTAAAGATATCGGTATTGCGGTGCTTGTGGCGGGCAAGAAGGATTTTTCCATCTTTTTCCACTAGCACAATCATAGCAGGAGACAGGCTGGGATAATACACATTGCCACAAGACAGACAAACTCGTGCTGTTTCGTCGGTGGAGTCGTGGAGCTGGCTACCACACTTACCACAGAAGCGGGAACGCTTTCGCCAATTCAGCAAAGCCAAGGCACGAGCCACCAGGGGAGCTAATTCATGCTTCGCAAAAAACACCTCACGAATAAACACCCAATGACATCCAGCAGGCTCTGTGGCAGTTTCTTCTAACAACATGGTGGCATAGCCCTGCTCCCGTTCAAAAAACCAATCAGAGGCTAGCTGATATTCAAGGAATTTATGATAAATCTCTGCTGAAGGAGGAGCGAGTACATCTTGTTTGACCGTTAGTATTTGATTAGCCCGAAAAATAAACAGGTGCTGGGCATCATCAACATGAATAGTTGTAAGCATGGACATACCTCTATGATACCACGGCTTTTCACCTCACGCAAACTTTTTTTTCAGGCACTGAGGGAAATGACGTACCTGCTACTCCCGCAAGTTTTCAGGAGCCAGTTCTCTGATTAGCTCATTAGGAAGAAATCAGGTGAGAAAGGCTCGTTCAAATGGATATAACAGAAAAGTAATAATAATCATTGAAATCATAATGTATAGATGATATAATAAAATTAAAATATAATACAAAGGTTGTATTAAGTGAATACACGAATTATGCAAATAAGGGCACTGGATAAAAAAACCTCCTCACTTACAGCTGCAAAAAACATCGTGCCCAATGGATCCTCCTGGATAAATACAGTTCGCGAGGCAATCGGCATGACAGCACTTCAACTTGCGGCCCGGTTAGGTATAACCCAACCGAGAATTACTAAAATGGAGTCGAACGAAGAAAACCTAAAGCTTTCCACAATGAAAAAGGTAGCAGAAGCCTTAGATTGTGAGTTTATATATTATTTTAAGCCAAAGTCTACCTTCCAAGATATCGTCGAGAATCAGGCCAAAAGGAAAGCCGAGGAAATCCTCCTTGCTGTAAACATAAATATGGCATTGGAAAATCAAGGTATCACCATCCAGGAGGCTATACAGGATATGACTTATGATTTTATAAACAACAATACAAAGAGAATTTGGGATTAGACTATGGATATTTTTGAAACAGACGACAATGCAACCCCTCTCACATCTGAAGAAAAAAATGGCCTGAAACTAAAATGGATTACACTCCGATCCGAGCTTAACGAGGCGGAGGCTCGGAATGTTGCACAGGCACAGATTTGGCTTTTATCAAACAAGAGCAAGGATATTTTTTCTGATACTTTCTTGCGTGATTTACATAAAAAGATGTTTGGTGATGTGTGGAAATGGGCCGGAATTTACAGAATTTCAGAACGTAATATTGGTGTTGCACCTTACCAGATTCCCACAAGACTTAATCAACTGTTCGATGACGCAAAATATTGGATAGAACACGGCACATATCCTAATAGAGAAATTGCGGTGAGAATTCATCATAAGTTGGTCCAAATTCATCCATTCCCTAATGGTAATGGTCGTGTTTCCCGACTCATGGCTGACTTAGTACTGGAAAAGCTTGAGGGAACAAAACTCTACTGGGGAAATGCAAACCTTGCCAATGTTTCAGAAGTTCGTGATACATATATTGCGGCTTTACGAAAAGCCGATGCAGGCGATTACACCGATTTGTTAAGATTTACGGAAGGAAAGACTTAACTCGACTAGCATACAATTCGTGATATATTGGAGTTATGAGCAACTACCAGCGTCCTTCTCCCAAGGGGTCATAGCCGTACCGTGTGCTGGCCGTAGGCGGTGGTCTTGGTAAAGGGAGATAAAAGGTATCAGTTTATCTAAACAAATTGTGATTATTACCTCTTATTTTTAAAGAAGTTTACTGTTTTCATGATATTATCAATAAATGTTGGCCAAAAGCTATATCTGGCATATAAATAAAAGATAGATAAGGTTCCTAAGATTGCAGAGATAAAAAAGATTATTCCAAGCCTATAGCTCTTTCTCCAAGCAACCTCAGAAACTTCTCGTATATTTCCTTCCATATCCTTCACATAGTATTGATTTGTTACAATATCAATAAATCCATTAAATGCACTTCCTCCTATCTTTTTACTAAAAAAAATTTCAATTATTAGAAGTATGAGTGCAAGAAAAATAAAAAAACAACAAATAATGTTGACTTTAAAGTCCATACTATATCTTTTCATTCTACATCCTCCCAAATGATACTTATGCCGTTACCATACCCAAGCGAATACCCTAATTTAAAACCGTTTTTACCTAATAAAAAATCTACACCTATTCTACCTGCAATAACTCCACCTCCAATCGAGTAAAATATCAGCCTCTTGGGTTGTTATTCCATTTCTTTTTGCTTCTTTTGCTAGGCTAGCCAGATAATACAACTGTTTCATAAAAATGAAAAATAGGAGCAACAGGTTTGAAGAAATCCTCATCTTCAAGATTTATACCCATCCTATT
>JAGCMR010000317.1 GCA_017646305.1 Spirochaetaceae bacterium | reverse complement strand
CTGAGCTAAGCGCCCTTGATGTAAAATACTATATCAGAGTCTGAAAAAAATGTCAAGAAGGAAAATGCTATTTTTTAAAATTTACTGGTAAAATTTATTTATTGAAGAAATCTTTTGAAAAAAAAAACACTCGGCAGAACCGAGTGTTTTATGGGCGCTGAGAGGATCGAACTCCCGACATTTTGGGTGTAAACCAAACGCTCTCCCAGCTGAGCTAAGCGCCCCTGATGTAAAATACTATATCAGAGGCTGAAAAAAATGTCAATATCAAAACTACTCTTCCATGGAATTAATTTCATCCACAGGGAACATGTAGCTATCCTGAAGCTTCAAAGAAATGAAGGGAATCTCCTCTATGCTGCTAGTAACAGGAATGGTAAAGGAGTAAATCAAGGGCTGGTAGTTTTCTGCACGAATGGTGATGGTAAAGGGGAAATTTTTTGTTTCTCCTTCCTTGCTTGCAGGAAGTGGAGCTGGTTTAAAGGTAAAGCTTCCCTTACCTGGCTTATAGGTGAGGGTGGGATTTTCCCAAGATGCATCTTCCATGGAAACAAGTTTTCCGTCAGCAGTAAGCTCTACAGTAACTCCTGCTAGGGGCTCAAAGGTATGGCCATCATAAACAGCTCCCATAAACACAGGGAAACTAAAGGCTGGAACATTTTCTACAGGATTTTCAATCTTTCGTTTTTCATGGTAGGGACGCTTTGCTGCATTGACAACTCTCATTCCATCCATAATCATCGCATCAATATCTGCCATAATTTGTCCATTGAGGGCAAGATTTGCATAGGTCATTCCACGTCCTGACACAACATACTTGGGATGGATTCTATTCAATACATAGCATATTGTATCCATACGACAATTTTCACAGCTACAAGTTAAAAAAGAATTCTTTGTTTCTGCGAATTCATCGTACAAGGCATTGGTACGATTTGTAATATATGATTCCATTACGTTCTGAACTTTCATGTTAAACCTCCGAAACTAGCAGGATATATCACCTCTATTATATTGGACATTAGGGAATCTGGCAATGATTTTAACATATTTTTCAGTATCTGTGCATCAAACAAAGGAGAATTCTTTACACAGAAACTCAAATTCATCTGAAATTTTATTGTATAATGCCATTTTTTGACATGATAGATATCAATGGGAAACGGGAGAAAAGAATTTGGTACTGCTCCAATGATACGGTCGTTTAGTTGACGCAGTGAGTCTAATGCCATCAAGTATAGCCACATCTACATCGGTCTTCATTTGGCTATTAATGATGTTCATAGTGTGATTTACTCCCCGTCCTGACACTATATATTTCGGGGGAATACGATTTAAAACATAACAAATAGTTTCAAGCCTACAGTTCTTGCAAGTACAACTAAGAGCGATGTTGCTAGAAGATAACAATTCTTCATACAATGCATTGGTTCGTTTGATAATGTATGATTCCAATATATTCTGCACTTTCAAGTTATACCTCCAAAACAATCATATATTCTAGGGATTATATTCCATATCTAGAAATCTGGCAATGATTTTGCATTCTTTCTCTTGGGATGAACAGGACGTATCCTGTTGACGGATTGCCACGCGGATTTTCCGCAGGCTTCCAGTAAAGGATGCCACTGTCTGGCTGGAAAAGACGGTGGAACTTTGGGAGAAGGGCACTTCCTCGTCACAAATCCACAGGTCACTTTCAAAGGAAATTCGCTCAGGAATATCAATCAAAATGTGCTGGGAAGGAATTCCTAGTTTTTGGGCTAGGTTTTCCTCTGCTTCATGACGCTTGTCTAGCTGTTCCAAAGCAGTGTGCATGGGGTTTGCCTCATTAAATTTGATTTCTGCAACCACCTTGT
>JAGCMR010000316.1 GCA_017646305.1 Spirochaetaceae bacterium | reverse complement strand
TGTGCCGTCTTCCAAGGGGATTGGTTCATCATAATTGATGCAGTAGTTCTGGAAGGTGTAAAATGATTTCCCCTTGTGGAATGGGTCAAAAGTGCAGATAAAGATAACGTAGTTTTGTTTCAAATCCTTGTACTCAGAACCTTTTGGTGTGGTGTCAATGTCGGCTGCGGCTTGGTAGTAGCGGGCTCTACGAGGGAGGTCTCCGTGATTGGAAGCCTGCATTTCAACATTAATGACTTTGTTTTCATCCTTGAGATACACATCCATGATAATTCCCTTGGCGTTGGGGTCAATCTGGATGGCGTGGTGGCTGGTGAGGAATTTGATTTTACCCACTTTAACCTTCAGAATCATCTCTAGCAAGGTACGGCAGAGCCGTTTATTTCGCATAACTCGGGTAAAGATAAAATCATCGGTAATGTCTAGGTCTTCCCAGCGTTTGAATTTGATGGTGGTTTGGTTCTCCATTCAATCTCCGTGAAAAAGTGTTTCATATATATTATATGCTTGGAGTTGAAAAAAAATACGTTTTTTCTGGGGGAAGGTTGGAGTTTTTTTTCGATATGGAGTTTCTAGAGTGAAGGTACAGACAACCTATATACCAAAGTAGACTAGCGACTAGTTTCATCTAGAAAAACTAAGCTAGTAATTTAAAAATTCCTAAGCCAGCGATTGCAAAATAAACTAAGCCAGTAATTTTAGAAATGCTAAGCTAGAAAAAAACTGGCATTCCAAAGAATGCCAGCCTTTTGAATGAATTTGTCAGCTTTATTTTACAAACTCTTTTTTCAAGAAATCCAAATCAAGCTCTGGATACAGTACAAACTTGGACAGTAGGGCTTCTACCCGTTTCTTGGCTTCTGCCTGTACAGCAGGGTCAAGGTCAATTTTTCCCTTAGCTGGTTTTCCGTCCTTGGTAAGACCTGGCTTTGTACCAGTGAGAACAAGGTTAATGATAGCTGCAATTTCCTTCATTTCTTCTGTTCCCATGCCCAAGGTGGTAACGGCAGGAGTTCCCACACGGATTCCACTGGTCCACCAAGGTCCCTGGGGATCAAAGGGGAGGGTGTTGCGGTTCAAGGTAACGCCGCACTCAAACATGGCATTTTCAGCCTGGCGACCGGTGAGACCAAAGCTGGTTACATCGATGAGCATCAAGTGGTTGTCGGTTCCATTTGTCTGGAGACGCATTCCAAGCTTTGCACATTCTTCAGCCAAGGCACGAGCATTTTCCTGTACCTTGTGGGCATAATCCTGATAGGCCTGGCTTCGTGCTTCCTTGAAGGCAATGGCCTTGGCTGCCATAACGTGGGGCAGTGGTCCACCCAAGGCAAGGGGACAACCCTTATTGACGCTGTCTGCAAAGGCTGCCTTACAGAGAATCAAGGCACCACGAGGACCACGAAGGGTTTTGTGGGTGGTGGTAGTTACCACGTCGGCCCATTCAACAGGGTTGTATTCACCAGTAAAGACTTTTCCCGCTACCAAACCTGCAAAGTGAGCCATGTCTACCATGAGAACGGCTCCACACTTGTCAGCAATCTCTCTGAATCGCTTAAAGTTGATGGCACGAGGATAGGCTGAATATCCGGCCAAAAGAATTAAGGGCTTAATTTCCATAGCCTGCTTTTCAATGGCATCGTAATCGAGCAAACCTGTTTCCTTGTCTACAGTGTAGGAATAGCTATCGAACATACGGGCAGACAGGTTTTGGCGATAACCGTGGGTTAGGTGGCCGCCAGAGTAGTAGTCCAAGCCCAAAAGCTTTTGGTTACCCAACTTGGCTCGCAACTCTGACCACTGCTCATCGGTTAGGTGGGAAAGGTTTGTTTCACCTAATTTTTCGCATTCTGGCATTTCTACCTTGGCGTTCAAAATGGCCCAGTAAGCCACCAAGTTTGCATCTGCTCCTGAGTG
>JAGCMR010000315.1 GCA_017646305.1 Spirochaetaceae bacterium | reverse complement strand
AGCATTTCTGTCATGGCGTGGGGATTGTATCCTGCTGCGGCCATAATCTCCAAAGCTGTCTCGTCAGCATCGTATTCCTGGGACTGGGAATAACCAGTATTCACCATGGTGGTAACGACACTACTTACAGATTCATCAAAGGCATCCACCAGCTCCTTCATTTCACCATCTGACAAAACCGAGAGGGAAGAAGATGCCGTTGTTAAAGCTGCATTTGTCCAGCGGTCACTCTTAATAGCCTTAATGCCGTGCTGTAGCTGAATATGGGCAATTTCGTGGGCAATCACTGCTGCCAAAGCATCTTCGCTAGTAGCACATTCCAATAATCCTCGGGTCACCAAAATATGACCACCTGAGGAAGCAAAGGCATTTATTTGATCAGTATCTAGTATCGCTACATAATATCCTTTGTACAGCTGTGGCCGCTGGGAATTCATGGCTAAAACCTGACAGACCATATTTACATAATTAGTAAGCTCAGGACTTGAATATAGCTTATAAGAACCCAGCAAGGAAGCTGTAACAGAACGACCAATGTAATATTCTTGCTCAGGAGAAATGGGAGCACCAGCCTCTGCCACGGCAGCTACAGAATCCCCCACAGCAGATAGATTGTCATTTCCTGTAAGCTCCCCTACAAAGGAGGTTACATCTCCCATAGATTTCATAACTGCACAGGAGGAAATCACAACAGTAAGAACTAAAAGTAATAGAAGAAGCTTTACTATTTTCATTTTTCGCCTCCTGTTCCATCGTGAAGGACTCCCTGCTGAATAAATTCCCAGAGCCCAGACTTATCAATGGGGGTTGCTTCGATGTCATCCACCAGCTGATAGATAGCGGCATTAGACTCCGTAGTATACAGTGCTTCTACTTCAGCAGAAAAGCCCTTTCCAGCCAGAGCAAGCTCATCTGCAGAGGCCGATACCCTGTTGAGACTGTCATCTGCTAAAATCTTTTTCTTGGTAAGACAAGAAGCAGGCAACCAACCAGAAATTTTACTATTATCAACACTGACAACCTCTGTCCATTTCCCTGATTCTTGCAGGATTGTTACCTTTGCTCCATAGGGCAAATATCCAAGGCTGGAGGAAAAAAATCCAGTACCAGATTTAAGTTCAGCTTCCTCCACATTTACGTACATGGAGTCTCCCGCTTTAGCCCACAGCAAAGCACCTAAACATAGAAGCCCGCCAATTAATATGAGTCTTTTTTTCACCTTCTTCTCCTTAGAAAACAACGGTCTATCTATTATATCATAGAATAGCACTTTTACAATTGATATAATCCTGTTATACTCCATTCTTATGGAAAAATTCCTTGCACAACTTATTGAATCATTGAATGGTGGCACCACTGACAAGCCCCTTTCAAATCCTATCACCGTAACAGAATCAGAGGGAAAAACCCTGATACAGGATTTATGTTTTGACTCCCGCGCTGTAAAGACAGGAAGTCTCTTTTTTGCACTGCCGGGAACCCACGTCCACGGAAACAATTTTATTCCCCAAGCCATAGAAAAAGGTGCGGCGGCAATTTTATATCAAGATCAGCTTCCTTCTCAGGTAGAAGCAGCTATTTCCCAAAGAAAACAAAAGGACTTACCAGTGCCACCTTTGGTACAGGTTCCAGATACTCGCTTTGCCATGTCTCCCATTGCAGACTATTTTTACGATTCTCCTTCTCGCAAACTCATTGTGATTGGGGTAACAGGAACTGAGGGAAAAAGCTCCACAGTATCCTTTGTGTGGCAGCTTTTGCGACGAATGGGAAAAAAGGCAGGCTTTATTTCCACGGTGCAATATTCTTTGGGTGGAGATGCCATTGCAAACCCAGAGCATCAAACCACACCAGAGGCTCCTATTGTTCAGCGACAGCTATATGAAATGGTGGAAGCAGGCTGCCAATATGCGGTGGTAGAGTCTTCTTCCCACGGCCTTTCCCCCAGAACCAACCGCTTGGGAGATG
Source organism: Spirochaetaceae bacterium (assembly GCA_017646305.1). The sequence goes on along the minus strand of JAGCMR010000315.1, from coordinate 6,043 downwards.
TGCTCTTTGATGGAGCCCTGTGGATGAACGTAACCCAGGAACACTTGGAGTTCCACGGAACCTACCAGCAGTACCGTGACGACAAGGCAAACTTGTTCAGAGCCCTAGATAAGCATAATCACAAGAAAATCATCGGTGGCCAGGAGCAGCAGGTTCCTGCCTTTGGTATTGTAAATCTGGAAGACCCTGCTGCTAGCTACTTTGTGGAGGCCACCAAATCTCCCGTTGTAGGATTTACCAGCCAGGGAGAAGCAGGCCGAGGAAAAGAATCTGTAGCAGAAAACCCACCAACAATTCCCTTTGTAGAAGCCTTCGATATTGGTGTGGGGCAAGCAGGTTCTGGTATCAACTTTACCATGAAGGGTAACATTCCTGCTTTGGAAGGAAAGGAATTGGCAGTAGAAGCTCCCACCAGCGGTGCCTTCAATGCATATAACATTATGGCAGCCTCATTGGCAGTTGCCACCGCCACCGAGCTTCCCCTAGAAGCAGTTGTGGAGCAGGCAAAATACTTGGAGCCAGTAACAGGACGAATGACTGTGGTAGATTGTGGTCAGCCCTTTGAAGTAATTGTGGACTATGCCCACACTCCTTCATCATTTGAAACCATCTTTCCTCCCCTGCGACAAAGAATTACTGGCAAAATCTTTGTGATTTTTGGCTCCGGAGGAGAGCGAGACACCACTAAGCGACCTGAGCAGGGGCGAATTGCAGCCCATTGGTGTGACGTGGTGGTGCTGGCAGACGAGGATCCTCGAGGAGAAGATCCAGTGGCGTTGCTGGAAGACATTGCAGTGGGCTGCAGGCAGGAGGGAAAGCAGGATGAAGCTTCCGGGCTTTTGATTATTCCCCATCGGCAAACAGCCATTCGTACCGCCTTTGCCAAGGCACAACAGGGAGATTTGGTATTGCTTTTAGGTAAGGCCCACGAAAATTCTATTATTTACAAGGATTTTGTCATGCCTTATGACGAAATTGCCGAGGCTAAAACTGCCCTTGCAGAAATGGGCTTTGCCAAAAGATAGATTTCACAGGGAAAGTCAAACAAGTCAGGAGAAAGCATGAATATTGCAGTTATTTACGGCGGCCGTTCAGGAGAACATGAGGTTTCCATCGTGTCCGCCACTTCTATCGTTCGTCATCTGGACAAGGAAAAATATAACATTACTCTTATCGGTATTTCTAAGGAAGGACGTTGGTTCTACCAAGATCACACCCAGATAGAACGAGTTAAAACCAGCGACAGCGAGCTCCTAGAGATTCACCAGGACTCCCAGCGAGAGGTGATGATTGTTCCTGGAGGTGGTTCTACTAACGGAATCCGTGTGGCTGGTGCTGGAAACATCTTTGTAAACATTAGAATCGATGCTGCATTTCTGGTACTTCACGGAACCTACGGTGAGGATGGAACCATCCAAGGGCTTTTAGATATGGCCTCTATTCCCTATACAGGATGTGGTTGTATTTCCAGCGGTGTTTCCATGGATAAGGAAATTACCAAGGCCCTTTGGCATAATGCAGGCTTACCAGTGCTGCCACACCTGTGTCTCCACAGTGGTGATGTGGCAAAAACAGAATGGGATTCTGAAAAATTGCACAAGCTAGTGGCTTCCGCAGAACAGGATTTTGGTTATCCACTTTTCGTAAAGCCTTGTAGTGCAGGAAGTTCCGTTGGAGCAGCCAAGGCAAAGGACTTTGACCAGCTAAAGGAAGCCTTGCAGGAAGCCTTCAAGTGGGATTACAAGGTGCTTATTGAGCCAGGCTTAAATCCACGAGAAATCGAGTGCTCCGTTACAGGAAATGGTGCTAATTTTTCTGCCAGTAGCTCTGCAGCTGAAGCCAATACACCACTTTCTACAGACGAACTAAAAGCTGAATTACAGCAGCCAGAGCTTGATGTAAACCAGGTGCGTTCCTACCTTCCTGGAGAAATTGCTCCCACTCATCAGTTCTATGACTACGATGCTAAATACAACGACCCAGATGGTGCTCGCCTCATTATTCCTGCTGAAATAAATCAGGAGATGCAGGAAACTATCCGCTCCATGGCTATGCAAGCCTACAAGGCCCTTGATTGTACTGGCCTTTCTCGGGTGGACTTCTTCCTAGACAAGGACAGTGACAAGCTCTACCTCAATGAAATCAACACCATGCCTGGCTTTACCTCCATCAGCATGTTCCCTAAAATGTGCCAAGCAGCAGGGCTGGAATATAGTCGTCTACTGGATGTGATTATCCAGCAGGGTCTAGCTCGCTATCAACAGCGGAATTCTCTCCAAACAAGCAGGAGCTAACATGAGCAATCCATATTCCTATCCTCCCGGATGCAGCATTACCTCTTTGGAAGACATTGCAGGAAAACGCATTACCGTTATGGGCCTTGGTCTTAATGGCGGAGGTGAAGCTGCAGTACGTTTCTTTTTGACCCACGGAGCTACCGTCACCGCTACAGACATGAAGACAAAGGAGCAGTTAGCTCCTACCTTAAACAGACTTTTACCAGAAATGAGAAAATATGGTAGAAAACTTCGGTTTGTCTTGGGAGGTCACAAGGAAGAGGATTTTTCCTCAGCAGATATTGTAATCAAAAACCCTGGAGTAAAGATTCAGGAAAATAAATATCTTTCGCTGGCAAAGGCTATTGAAACAGATCTCTCTATTTTTTTGAGTCTCACCAAAGCACCTATTATTGCCGTAACTGGAAGCAAGGGAAAATCCTCCACCGTCAGTGCCATTCACTACGGATTAAAGGCTGCGGGCTTTAACGCCTTCTTAGGAGGCAATATTACCGTAAGCCCTCTTACCTTTTTAGAGAAAACTAGCGAGTCTACTCCAGTGGTACTGGAGCTTTCTAGCTGGCAACTGGCGGATTTGCGGGGCAGAGGGGTGCTGAAGCCAAAAATCAGCTTAATTACTACCATCGTTCCAGATCACCAAAACTGGTACGGCTCCATGGAAAATTATGTGGCAGACAAAAAGCTGATTTATGCTGACCAAACTTCCAGCCAGTGGACAATCTGTGGAACTGATAGTTGGGGAGATATTTTTGCCTCAGAAACAAAGGCCAAGGTACTGCGTTACTCTACTACAACCAACACTCCACAACAAGCTCAAAAACTCATTTCTAGTGGTGGATGGCTAGATGCTGAAGGTAAAGGTTGGGTGTCTCTTCCCACCGAGCTTTTTCCTAATTTTGCCACTAATGCAACAGGAAAGAGCCAACCACAGCTTGTTTTAGATTCACTTCTGGTACCAGGTATTCATTCAAAGCAAAATGCCTTAATGGCAGCCTTGGTTTTAGCTTTGATTCAAGTACCACCTCAAAAGATTCAAGGCGTTTTGTCCCTTTGGCCTGGAATTCCCCATCGTCTAGAATATTTCCACCGATGGCATGTCCAACTGAAAGACAGTGATACACCGCTAGAATATCGATTTTACAACGACACGGCAGCCACGGTTCCAGAGGCATCTGCTGCTGCTGCCCAGTCATTTTCCATTCCAGTACAGCTGATTTGTGGTGGCACCGACAAGGAACTGGATTTTACAGAATTTGTCCAGAAAATCAAGGAAAATCCACCAGCAAACATTCACCTGTTGCCAGGGACTGCCACCAACAAGCTAGTTCCCCTGCTGGTACAAGAGGGCATTTCTTACCGAGGCCCCTACCGAACTTTGGGACTTTTGCTCCATGACCTTAAGCTGTGCTTGGAATCAAGTGCCTCCTGGACAGCACGTCAATACAAGGATGAGATGCCAGAATTCTTCCCCGTTGTCTTTTCCCCAGGAGCCACCTCCTTTGGCCTTTTTGACAACGAATTCCATCGTGGAGAAGTGTTCAAGGATTTGATTCAAAAAATCTTTGTGTAATCATGTGCTAGTTAAATTATCTTTGCCCCTCACTTCTTGCCATGGGTGGGGCGAAGATGATATAAATACCGCTTGATTTTTTGGCTGGCAGTTTTTTCAAACTCCTCCACACTTTGAACTGAGGCGATGCGAGAATTCTTGTTCACTCGCTTATTTACAAAGTACTGAATTTCTGACAAAAGCTCCTCCCGCTTGTACAAGAAATCCTCCTTTACCTCGTGAACTGCATGGCCCAAGGCGTGGCCCACAGCAGAGGCGGCATGTTCTGCTAGCTTTACCAAGGCCACCAGTCCTCCCTTCTCACCTTCCACCACCAAGGATTCTGCCACCAAGGGATGCTGATTCAACACAAACTCAATGTCCTCTGGATAAATATTTTCCCCAGAGGAGCCCAGAATCATGTTTTTAGAGCGGCCCTTAAGAGAAAGCCAGGGACGACCACGGCGATTTTCCAAGAGCCCCAAGTCCCCGGTTTTGAACCAGCCTGGGCCGCAGGAATCACGTTCCGAGGTAAAGGCCTTTTCTGTCAGCTGAAAGTCACGATGATAGCCCTGCATCACATTAGGGCCACGAACAATCACTTCACCAATACCAGTTTGTTTGCTAGGATGAAGAATCCGAAGCTCCACACCCTCCAGCACAGGCCCCACAGTTTCAGGCACCGTTTCCTTTGGCCCGCTTCCAGCCAGTAAGGGTGAAGTTTCTGTCAGGCCGTAACCAATGGCGTAGGGAAAATGGGCCCGCTTCAAAAAAAGCTCCACCTCTGGGTTAAGGCGAGCACCACCAATGCCAAAGAATCTAATTTTTCTTCCAAAAGCTTTTTTCAACTGTAGTCCAGCCACAAAGTCCATGAGGCGGCCAGTGACAGGAAGCTTATGGAAAAAGCGGCGGATTTTACTACCATTCAAGGCAGGAAGGATTTTATGCTTGTAGATTTTTTCCATCACCATGGGAACACTCAGTACAATGGTGGGACGAACCTTCTTGAAAGCAGGCAACAAGGTAGAGACGGTGGGCGGGCGATCTAGATAGTAAATGCAGCTACCATTGAGTATCTGAAGTGCAAAGCCAATGGTAAATTCATAGACGTGGGACAGAGGCAAAAAGGAAAGACAGCGGTCATACTTGTTCACCCGATGGATAGTCTGACACTGAATGGCCGTCCACACAAGATTTTTGTGGGTTAGCTCCACTCCCTTGGGAGTACCAGTGGTACCTGAGGTATAGATGATGGAGGCAAGGTCATCTTCCTTCACCTTGATGGGCTTGGGCAAAAAGCCACGATTCAAGTTGGCAGATTTTCCCCGCAAGGGACTAAAATCCTCCATGGTAAGAATCACTGGCAAAAGGGAGCTTTCAATATCCTTTACCTTGGGATAGAGGGCCTTACTTACCACCAGCATGTCCACTTGGGCATGACGGAGAATTGCTTCCACCTCACTAGTGGTAAAATCAGGCAGCAAGGGAATGGCAATGCCACCACGACACACGGTGGCAAAGTAAAATCCACCCCACTGGGGCATACCTTGACCAAAGATTGCCACCTTCTTTCTTGGAGCAAAGCCATTGGCCGTCATGACTCTGGCAAGCTGTTTCATCATTAGCTGAAATTCATGATAGGTAATAGTCTTGTCATGCACCATAGCTAAGGCTGGTCTATCCCCAAATTTTTCCAAGGTGTTTCGAAGCAAGGCAGAAAAGGTATATTCACCTAAGTCATGGATGGTAACCATACGAAAGCCTCCCTACTAAAGGATAGCAGAGTGTTAGCATGGTTTCAAAAAAATTCTTAATACAGTCGGTCAAGGGACGCTTCGCTTAAACCCTTGACTCGCCTTTGTTATGGTTCTCCAAAAATTGTAGAACCATAATAAAAAAAGCCCTCGGCTTAAACCGAGGGCTTATCTCACCTAAAGAACCTGCGTTCTTGAAGAACTTAGTTCTTTGAAGTGTAGCTGAATACGAAGTATCCAAGTGGTGTGTAGAATGCACCGTCAACATTCTGCATCATGTACTTCTGGGTGTAGAAGTAAATAGGACCAAGAGCCCAGTCACGACCCATAATCAAGTCCTCAGCCTTGTGCATAGCAGCCATACGAACAGCAGGATCAGCAGAAGCCTTTGCCTCGGCAATAGCAGCATCGTACTCAGCAACAGAGTACTGAGCATCGTTGTT
>JAGCMR010000314.1 GCA_017646305.1 Spirochaetaceae bacterium | reverse complement strand
GGGCATAATCTGCCGCCCCGTCTGTTGGCTCCATTCCACTAGCTTTTGGCACAGTATCATAAAATCATCCCAATCTGTGGGCAAGGATTCCCCTGGTTGCAAAAGCCCCGCTTCCTCCAAGATGCTCCTGTTGTACCACAGAGCCTGTACCTCCAGTACATCGGGAATGGAATACAAGGGCTGATTATTCTTGATTTGGCTCAACAAGGCTTGGGGAACACTGTTATAAAACTCTTGGTCATTGAGAATGTGGGGAGTAAGATTTAAAGCCGTGCCCTTGGTAGTGGCATTAGAAACATAAATTCCCCGTCCATTGGTACTGATAATATCTGGCATTCTATCCACAGCCAGCATATCACAGGCCTTATCTATTACCACAGAAATATCTGGAGCAGAATCCACCACCACCTTCACCTGGGGATGGAGCTTCTGGAATCCTTCAAAAATATCCCTCATGGCACGATGATCTGTACCGTTTCCACCCCATCCGTGCATAAACTTTATTTCAATGGGAGGCTCTTGAGAAGGAGTTTTTTTACAGGAGAAAAAGAAACCGCAGGCAAGCAGGAAACTAAACACCAGCAATGACGAAAAAAATAACTTGTTCTTCATAGATTCCTCCTTCTCCAATTACTTGCACAATAGACTAGTTTATGGAAAATTGCAACTTCTGCAGTTACTCCCCTCAAAATTCTATGATATAATTTCCAGAAGGAGTCTTAAAAAAGGATGAAGGTTAAACACCCGAAATCACTACGACTAAAAATCATTATTCTCAACTGTACAATTATTCTCGGTTCCTTGGTACTCCTAGTGGCATTTCTCCTTTTTTCCATGAGTTCCATCACTGGCTCCTATCTTCAAGAGGACATTGATTTTTTTTTACAGGAAACAGGAACAAATCTAGAAACAAAAACCCTCTTTGCAGAGGATATTGTGCTGGATTTACGGAAAAATTCTATCATACTGGACTTTCTACAAAAACAACGGTTGGCAAACGAAGAAATTTTACAAGAATTCAAAAATGTAGTGAATCTGTATTCCGACAAGAATACAGACTTAGTCTCCGCTCCCTTTTTAACTTCAGTATATCTATTAAATCACCAAGAAGAAATTCTTGCTGTTCATTACTATCAACAGCTTTTTAGTCAAGAACAAGAGCTCTCTCTGAAGATTGCAAACCTTTACACTCAATTCAAGGGAAACGGTAACGATGTACAATTCTTTTCAGATGAAGATAGCATCCACATTTTTCTTACCCTGTATACAAACTTTATGCAGAACATTGGTACTGTAGCCTTTAGTCTTAGTAAGGACACGATTTTTCAGCTGATGAAAACTACAAATCGTTACCAGCAAACCCTTTGGGGATTGTTTAACAAATACAACCAGCCTCTGTGCGGAGCAGAAAATTATCTTGAACAAAGCCAAAGTAACCAACAGCTCCTTGAAACCATTGCTGCACCCCATTCTCTTACCATGAACGGACAAAAATACCGCTACCACACCCAAAATCTTAGACTTGGACTAAAGGTTGTCATTGCAATTCCAGAGAACCAGCTTATGGAATTGATTTTCCAAACCATCCGATCCTACCTTATTTACGCCATTATGCTGGGAGTGGCCATTATAGGACTTTCCGTTCTGCTGATTCTACGACTCACCATTCCCCTACGAGAAATCAGAAAGAAGATTACCTTGGTAAAGGAAGGCCAGTATGACACCAAGCTCCCCGATTACAATAGCCGTGAGTTCCAAGAAATTTCCAGCGTCTTTAACCAAATGACAGAACGAATCAATTACCTGATTACAGAGGTATACCAGAAAAAGCTTTTACTTCAGGAGGAGGAGCTAAAATTCCTTCAATCCCAGATGAATCCCCACTTTATGTTCAACGTGTTGAACATGATTGCAATTAAGGCACAGCTGGACAAGAATCACGAAATCCACAAAATGACCACCGCCTTTTCCCGCCTAGTGCAAGCCAGTATTTATCGCAAGGACAAGGAGCTGGTGTCTCTGCGGCAGGAGCTGGAATATGTGGAATTCTACCTGTACCTGCAATGCACCCGATACGATGGAAGCCTTTCCTACAAAATCACCTTAGAGGACGACAGCTTAATGGATTGTCAGGTACCCAAGCTCTGTCTTCAGTTCATTGTAGAAAATGCAGTAGTTCACGGACTGGAGCCTAAAAGTGGCGGCGGTACTGTTGAAGTATTGGTGAACCAGCGGCAGGGGTTACTGGAAATGCAGGTAAAGGACAATGGCATGGGCTTTGGAAGCACCGCTGGAGCAGAAGGACTGGAGGGAGAGATTCCCCTGCCCTTGGAGCTTCCCACTCACCAAGACCAAGCGGCTCATAGACACAATCGGGTGGGAATAAACAATCTTCATCAGCTAATAAAATTATTATACGGCCAGGAATACGGTATTTCTATCTTCAGTGAAGCTGGAAAGGGAACCACCGTTACCATCCTTATACCACAGCTTCTAGT
>JAGCMR010000313.1 GCA_017646305.1 Spirochaetaceae bacterium | reverse complement strand
TAGTGTGTTTGTCTTCAGGGAAGGGAAATGACAGAAAACGGTAGGTTTACCGTGGAAGGATTTCTGAGAGTCATCTTCTTTCATCCAGACTGTAACTGTCGGCTTCGGAATCACACCGAATCATGCCTTTCGGCTCGTGGGCTATACCACCGGTAGGAACTTTCATCCTGCCCTGAAGACGTGTATTTGGAAAGGCTCTTTGTAAGCGAATTTCCGCCTATAATATAATCTAGTGCCTAGTATCTGTCAAGGTAAAAAAAAGCACCACCTGTAGAAGGTGGTGCCTTGAATTATGCTTTAGGGATAAATCTTGAATCCAACAGTAGCAATGAACTGTGTTTGAGAGGGATATTCTGAAGTGTTAATTTTACGGATGGGGTAGTGCTTACCAGAGTTTGGAGTTCCATCAATGGCTGTGTAGTAGGAATAAACCACACCGAGGTCACAGAAAATGCTGAGAGGAAGATCAAAGCCTCTCATATCGAATGTACCACCCACCTTGAAAACATGTTGCCACTGATAGGCACCATCGTGGAGGAAGTATTTCCATAGCTCTGGAACCTCATCCTTTTTGTTAATTCCTTTGTAGTCTAAGTAGGACTTTATGTCACTTCCATCTACTGCCTGAGTTCCATGGATTGCACCATGGCGAATCATTTGATATTGAGTGTGGAAACGGAAATGACTGGCACCCATTACTGATGATTCAAAACGGAGTTTTAATTCGTCTGAATTTGGTGGTAAATAGTATCCCAGTGAAACACCGTTATTAATGTAGGACTCCTCCATCCATGCAGATTCACCGTACCAAGGAGTTTTAATTGGTGGGTGAGTATAAACATAGGGTTCTAGCTTAGTATACTGAATACTGAAATTAGAAAATGCCAGTTCAGGAATAGGGAGACTTGTTGAAGCTCCAAATTGGAAGGCATACATATTTCTATCTTGGCTGAAGAATTCAGAAACCGTTAAGTCCATTTCATCAACATAAACAGAACCCCAAATTTTTCCAATTCCAGGGTACTGGAAAATCATGGTGGCGAAGATAGCTAAATTATCAAAGTCACCTACATTGTTTTGGTAGAAGAAACGACTTAATAAGGGGAATGAATAACCAAGCTCAAATCGTTTGGGGAGTATAACACTGGAACCAAAACTTAAGTCAAGATAATTCTTGTAATTTACCTCTACCATACCGATGGCAAAGAGATTTTGGAAGGTTTTAGAACTAACAGCAATGCCTTCTTCGTTAAAGTATTCCAAAAATCCTGTAAGACTTGCCATTCTTAGCCATTTGAAGGGTTCAAAATTTGCTTCTAGACCAAAGAAGGGGCGGGCTGCTGCATTCAGTACAAGGCTACTGCCACTTGTTCCTGCAGCCCATTCTCGTTGCAAGCGCCCAGCTCGAACAGAGATGGCATCTCCCAAGAAAGACATTGCCATTTCACCATTCATTTGATATCCAAAGGATATTCCCTGTGGCCAGTGATTGTAATTTCTCAATTTTTTCAATACGAAAATCGAACTGTCCCACTGCTTTTGGAATGTGTAGGGAAAGAAAGCTGTTGGGTTAGTATAAACGGTATATGGAGTGTTTGGAGGAGTGGTCTCAGAACCTTCAAATCCTGCGTGATAAGGTGTTGCATCTCCCAATTCTTGTCGGGGGGCCCTCATGGCGCCTCCTCCTGCACTGAAAATCCAAGAGAAGGCATTTCCCATGTCTCCTCCAATAACGGCTACACCCCAGTTGTCGGTTCCCCATTCAAAATCATTGCCAAGAAAGTCATAAGCCACAGAACCTACAGATTGCCATGAAACTCCAGCATTTAAAGTCATGGTTACATCAGATTCCGTTGTTTCTTGGAGAGAGTATTCTCCTTTAAGCAAATTAAAGCCTTCTTCTTTTTCAAAGGAGGCCAATGTTTGCTGAAGAATTGCTTTTTCTGAGGAAGAAAGGGCAGCCCAGGGTAATTCAGCCTCTGCAGAGAGGATGGTATTGATTATGCCCTTTATCTTGTGCTGTGAATAGGGCTTGGCCTCGCTTAAAACAGGACAAAGGCCTTTTAATTGGGCCTGTTCAATGACGTAATAAATGGGGTCATCCAGAGGAATTGCAGTATGACTTTGAGCTGCAAGGGGCAGAATAAGTGCCATAGACAAGAGAAAATAAACAACAAACCTTTTCATATTCATAGTATATCAATCTTTATATAAAAGTGAAAGGGTTCTATGGCTTACTGATTATGGAATTCACCTAATAAAAAAGTTTCTGAGAAAATGCGCAGAATTGCTGGTAAAATAGGGTAAAATAAACAAAAAATAGACTAAGATTTTTTTTTCTGTTATATTGAACCTCATGGAAACATACAAAGGGCTTTCTGCCTCAGAAGGTATTGGTTTTGGAGAGGTTTTCCTTGTTCCTTCTCCAGCTCCTCGTTTAATTCCCCAATACAAGATACAAGATTCTGATATAGATGCAGAGTGGCAGCGCTTGGAGGCTGCTTTAGCACGGGTAAAACAGCGCTTAGAGGCTCAGTCTGCCACAGCGGACAGCCAATATGCCGCTATTCTGGAAACCTACATTGTCATGCTGATGGATGTAGAATTCCTATCCCAGGTAAAAAATCTTTTGGTAAAGAGCTTGCAGAATATTGAAATCGTGCTGCAAAAAAAGGCCTCTGAAATGGCTGAAATTTTGCGGGGTGCAGGTGATGAATACTTGGCAGAACGAGCTCAGGATATAACTGACGTTTTTTCCCAGGTTGTTGATGAGCTTTTAGGCTATAAAACTTTCGATTACGACCTTGTTCTAGAAAATACAGTGGTAGTGGCAGATTCTGTAAGTCCGGCTGATGCTGTTTCCCTGTTTAAGAAAAAGCTACGAGGCTTGGTAGCCTGTGAAGGTGGTGTTTCCAGTCATTTGGCTATTTTGGCACGAAATCATCGGCTTCCAGCAGTTTTAGGTATAAAGGCTATTACAGATAAGTTAGAGTCAGGTGATCAGGTTATTGTAGACGGTACTGAAGGTCTGGTAATTGTTCATCCAGATGAAAAGACTCTGAAGAAATACCAGAAATCTGAAGCTGCTAAGCAAAAGGAAGAAAAAAGTCTTTCCAAGCTAAAGCACAAGGCAGCCACCACAAAAGATGGGGTGGCCTTTACCTTGTTAGCAAACATCGGTTCTCCAGCAGAAGCTCAGCTGGCACTAGATGAAGGGGCCGAAGGTATTGGCTTGTTTCGCACGGAATTCCTTTTTATGGGGGCAGTGCAGGATGCTCGTAAAACTGGCTCCTCTGGAATGCAGTCTGTTTCTGAAAATGCCCAGCTAGAAGCCTATCAGCAGGTTTTAGAAACCATGGGTAATCGTCCAGTAGTTATTCGTACCCTAGATGCTGGTGGAGATAAGCTTATTAAAGATGCTGGTTTTGACAGTGAACCAGAGCAAAATCCCCTGCTAGGTAGACGTGCTATTCGTTTAACCTTGGCCAATAGGTCCTTGTTTAAGCGACAGCTGAGAGCCTTGTATCGAGCTGGTGTTTACGGGGACTTACGGATTATGATTCCCATGGTAACACATCTGTCTCAGATTAAGGCTACACTAGAGATTATTCGTGAAGCAAAAGAGGAATTACAGAAGGAAGAACTTGCCTTCAACCCAAATGTTCCTGTGGGAATCATGGTGGAAACTGCCGCTGCCGCTGTTTCTGCCGATATTTTTGCCCATTATTCCGACTTCTTTTCTATCGGAACTAACGATTTGACCCAGTATGTACTGGGGATTGACCGAGAAAATCCCTCGGTGGCAGAGCTGTATGACGATAAGAATGTAGCGGTGCTTCGTCTTATTAAAAACACTGTAGATAGTGCCTATAAGGCGGGAATTGCTGTTTCCGTATGCGGTGAAATGGCTGGTACTGCCGACAGTGCCTTGTTATTAGCAGGTATGGGAGTAAGAACCTTGAGTATGTCTCCAGTTCGCATTGGAGCTATAAAAAAAGCCTTGGCAAGTCATTCCATTGAGGAATTAGAAGATATGGCTCAAGTGGCTTTGTCTGGAGAATCTTTAGAAATCCAAGGAGTAAAAAACTAATATGAGCAAGAAATTTTCTAAGAAAAATAAACAAGATGATATGCTGGAGTTAGAAAATCAGGAGGAAGCGTCTCAGGATTTTGAAGGAGCAGGCTTTAGTCGGGACAAGAAATATAAAAATCTGCCTCTGGTAGTTATTGCGGGACGACCAAACGTGGGAAAATCCACCTTGTTTAATCGTTTGTTACACCGTCGTCGAGCCATTACTGACCCAACTCCTGGTGTTACTCGAGACCCCATTCAAGAAACTGCATTTATCAACGGGTATCCTGTAAATCTTATGGATACTGGTGGATTCAAGCTTGACCGTGACATCGGTTCTATGGAAGCGGTAATGGACGAGCTTGTTGTGGAGCAAAGTCTCAAGGCTCTGGAAAAGGCCGATGTAATTTTGCTGCTACTGGATGCAGGATTAATTACTGGTGAGGACGAGGAATTTATTGAGCTGCTGCGTCCCTTCTGGAAAAAGGTAATTGCCACGGTAAACAAGACAGAAGGTGGACGGCTGGAAGAAGAAGCCTGGAATTACATGCGCTTTGGCTTTGATTCCCTGCTACTGATTTCTGCCGAGCACGGAGACCGAATCCCCGAGCTTAAAGAGCAGCTGATTTCCCGCCTTGATTTTTCGGCGGTGGAAGAGGACGAGGGCGGAGAGCCTGTTCGCATTGCCATTATGGGAAAGCCAAACACTGGAAAATCCACCTTGGCCAACCGTCTTACTCATACCGAAGCTTCCATTGTTTGCGATTATGCTGGAACTACCCGAGATGTGGTGGAAGGAAGCTTTCAGTACAAGGGACGAAATTTTCAGGTGCTGGACACGGCGGGAATCAGACGAAAGGCAAAGGTAAAGGAAAATGTAGAGTATTACTCTGTAAACCGAGCCATCAAGACACTGGATAGGGCTGAAGTTGTCTTCCTGATGATTGATGCCCAAGAAGGTCTGTCCGACCAGGACAAGAAGATTGCCGCCCTTGCCCATGATAGAGGCCGTGGTGTGATTTTTGTCTTGAACAAGTGGGATACCCAGGAGCAGGGCCGTGCAGCCTTACGGAAGGCCGAAGAAAATATTCGCATTATGTTTGGTCACATGAGCTATGCCCCAGTCATTGCCATTTCTGCACTGGAAGGCAAGGGAATGCAGGAGCTTTTGAATACAGCCTTGGAAATGCAGGCCCAGCTTCATCATAAAATCGACACTGGTAGCTTGAATATGGCTCTCAAGGATTGGGTTTCCGCTTATCCACCTCCAGCCAGCCGCACTGCCCACTTTAAGATGCGATACATGGTGCAGACCTCTTCTAATCCCGTTAGCTTCTTGATTTTTGCCAGCCGCCCAGAGGTGGTTTCCGACTCCTATCTGGCTTACATCAAGAATAAAATTCGCAGTGACTTGGGCTTTGACAAAATCCCTGTGTTGCTAGAGCTGAAAGCGAGCCGTAAAAAATGGGAAGATAGGGAGCGGGACTAGTGGCCTCCTATTCGATTGGAGAAATGGAAGAACTGACGGGAATCAAGGCTCACGTATTGCGGTACTGGGAGGAAGTGATTCCTAGTATCGCTCCAAAAAAAGACCTTGGTGGACGTCGTGTTTATTCTCAGCGGGATTTTCAGACTATTATGCGGCTGAAATACCTGATTCAAGAGCGACGTTTTACCATCGAAGGTGCCCGTTCAGAAATGATTGCCGAGGCAGCATCCTATATTTCTTCTAATCAAGAGCTTTCTTCTGCCTTGGAATCAATTAGTGAAATCCGTTCAAGTCTTACAGACTTGTATCTGCTTGTGAAAAAATATCGTAAACCAGGAGGAAATGCTGGTGGCAAAAAATAAATCAACTGTGGAAAAGCGTGGTGGTGCAGTACAATTTCAGGAAAAATCTGAAAAAAAATCAACTTTTCCTTCCAAAAAAGAAGCTTCACTTCCAAAAAGGATTCCTAGTAAAAATCACCTTTCCTCAGGAGCTATTTCAGATCGTCCAAAAGCTTCTTTCAGTGCTGGCTCACAGGATACTTTCAAAAAATCCCTTGTGGAAGAATTGTTGCCAGAGCTTCCTGCCGAAAGTCGCCAGATTTTAGAAAACTTTGAGTCCCTTGTTCAGGGGGTGCGGCCGCTGTCTTCTCGCCAGCTTCTGCGCCTGCCAGAAAATATTCGTGATGTGTCCCACCTGCTGACAGACCAGCGTGGAGGCCGCAGAATGGGCTACTTAAACGACACCGTTGCCCTTTCAGCTTATATGCGGTACTTCCAGTGGTGGAACCTTTTGCGGCTCACACGGCTTTTTGC
>JAGCMR010000312.1 GCA_017646305.1 Spirochaetaceae bacterium | reverse complement strand
CTTTGAGTGTGAGTATGACAAGCGGCTTTACAGCTGGTACAAGGACGAGCTTTTAGGCCGCTGGGGAGCTGATTACTTGGTTTTTGGTCCCCACTGGGTGGCTGGAGGTCAGGATTTGCCCTACATACCCGTGGTAAACTCTAGGAAGGAGCTTGGCCGTTATTTTGCTGGGGTGGTGGATGGCATTGCCAGCGGGCTTTTTGCTTTTGTGGCTCATCCAGATCTTGTTATGGCCAGTGGCCGCCAGTGGGATGCTGACATTGAGGCTGGGTTAAAGGATGTTCTACAGGCTGCCATTGACTGCAAGCTCCCAGTGGAAATAAACGGCCTTGGTTTGGCTAGAGCCCAGCAGGTGGGAAAGGCTGGCCAGCTATATCCCCATAATCGGTTTTTGGAGATGATGGCACAAGCTGGTGCTACGGTTATCTGCAATTCCGATGCCCACCAAAGCGAAAATACCATTGTCCATGCCCAGCTGGCAAGAGAGTATGCCAAGGAATTCGGTCTGGTGCCGGTGGAGGGGATTTTTTAGGGGAGAGGAGATCGGAGTGAGGATTAAGGCTTGAAAATTCGCTCTTTATCCCCATTCCGATGGAACCGTTATTTTTCCAAGCTGTCGATGTACTTGTCCAATTCTTCTAGGGAGAAGTTGCTGTATGCGGCGACGGCTGCCACCACTCCTGCGGCACTGGCTAGGTCGTCGGTGTAGCCCACTGCAGGCATCACGTCGGGAATCAGATCCAGGGGCAGCAGGATGTAGCCGATGGCTCCGATGATGAGGGCTTTCATTTTGGTGGGAGTGGCGGGATTGTCCAGGGCGGAGATGAGGCTTCCCAGGGAATTGACGATGGCACCTGCCGCTCCCGCCACCACCTTTGGTTTGTTGCGGGTTGCCTTTCTGAGCTTTACCAGCAGCTTCAAGGCCATGTTCTTGTCGAAATGCTGCTGGTACTTTTCCACCAGCTCATCCTCACTCACACTCTCCACGCTGGTCTCAAAATCCTTTGCCATGGCTCCTCCTTTCAATGTAGGCAGACTGCAAGTCCTCGTTGGCATTACAGTCTGCGACTTATCTATAGTTAATTATGTATCAGTCAGTTTCAGTAGTTGCTTTCAAAAAGTTTTGTAGGTCGTCATATAGGTTTGCGGGACAAAGATTTTCCTTTTCCAGCAGGGTGAATAATTTTTCGCACAGTTCCTGCCAAGTCTCCTCGGCCTTGTTTTGGGAATACAATACGGCATGAATCATTGTTGGATTAGTATCATTTTTGTTCGGCTCACGGTCCACCACTAGATACAGGGCGGGGTTTTCTATCTTTTCATCATTCAATAGGCTCTGGATGACACCAGTTTGATCGTTGATATGCTTTGAGATGGCCAGAGCCAAGGTCTTCACCACCTTCTGCTGATGGTAAAGAAGGCAGCCTTCCGTTCCCTCAACTACATCAACAGAAACAGGCACATCCCCATACTCCAGCCTCACGCACGGATGTTCCGCAAGACCATATACAGAGCACAAGCGCTCCTGCAGTGGAGGCTTCTGGATTTTGTATCCCGCCTCCTCCTGCAATCCCTTGTCCCGGAAATGAGTCTGCCATGTTTCCAGCAAGCCGCCAAGGTCGGCAACCGTTCCATTTGAGCCGCTGGGAACCCACAGGATGGCATCGTATCCAATGCCACCACCGACAATTCGATGGATATTCTTTTCTTTTGTATCCATAAAACTGTCCTCCTTCAAAATAAAAATTTATATTGTCATTGCAGGGAAGCGGCCGTGCAAAATGTCCGTCCGCCTCACTGCAAGGTACAATTCCTAGATTGAGTCCAGGGAATTTTCAAATTCCTGTTGTTCTTTTTGCTGTTGTTCTTCTTGACGGCGCCTTTCCTCTTCTTCCTTTTGTTGTTTAATCTCTTTCTCTTGTCTTTTTTTCTTCATTATGGCTTCTTGTCTCTGTTTTTCACTGTCCTGCAAATAATTCATTTGCTCAACGATGGGTTGTGAAAACACTAGCAAATTCTGATAGAAAGCTTGAACATCAAGTTCTGATTCTTGAAACCATTCCTCATTAGAAAACAGTCCAAAGAAATCTTCACCCGTTTTTATCTTGCCATAGGTTCCTTTATGCTGAACAAGCCTGCCAGCGATGGGGTTAGATAGGTCGACTCCAATCAAGTTACCGACATGGAGAGCGAGTGTATCATCAGAGATATACCTTAGTGCTGTCAGATAGCTCCACATGCGCCTATTGGAAGTTTCATAGCTCAAATACATGGACGCAGGTGGATCACGCCACCCTTTTTCAGCTAGTTCTGTAACAAACTTTCGATATTGTGGATAGAGGTAATGGGGAGATAATACTTTTCTATTCTGCACCCACTCTTCTTCGCACTTCATCATTCCACAGTCACCTTCACTAACTATAAAAAATAATTCTTTGTCATCATCTTTGTTTGGTTTATAATAAAAGTGGTAATGTTTAAAACTATCCCCTTTGATACTAGCGATAAACCTACCTCCGTCCTTTAATTCAAAAACACCCCCATTTCTTGGAGACCTGCTATAGGTTGGTCCAGGTATTTTCGTATATTCTTTTGAATTGGTTGGATCGGCAATATAACCACATCCATCTTCGGCTAGTATCATCCGATCAATTGGTAACAGGGTAGCATTTTGAAAGAAATCCTTTCTTTGGAAAATCTCATTCCACTTTTTCATCAACTGTATAATATGAGTTGTATTAGTCCGGTCAGGAAAATAAAATACTCGAAATTTTTGATTGTCCTCAATCTTTTTATCGATGTCATCAATCTTTTTTTCAAGATCCTTATAAAGTTTCATAGCTCCTTTTCCAAGGTCACCTAACAATCCCATCTCGCTTCCTCCTTAAAGCTTTGTCGCCGAGACATACTTGTAGCGGCCCATGGAGCGCTGCATGAAGAGGGCCTTTGCCTCTCCCACCGAGTCCGCCTGAATCACCATGTGACATACCACACCGTTGGGTTGCTTGTAGTAGACCTTGTACCGTGCCTTCGCCATACTTCCTCCATTTTACCAAACTATTAGTTATGTTTATCTAACACTACCACATCAACAGTCAATAGTCAATAATCTATATTTATGCAAAAGTTTATTTACCCATACTACACTTATAGAGGAGGGATATGAACCAGTTACAAGTCTGTCTTGCCAACAACATGAAGCGCTACCGCAAGCTCCGTGGACTCTCCCAGGAAAAGCTGGCGGAGAAGTCGGGGGCCTCCGCAAACTACATCGCCCTCATCGAGTGCGGGAAGAATTTTCCCTCCCTGCCCATGATTGAGCATATTGCGGCGGCGCTGGAGGTGGACGAGATGGACTTATTCGACAAGGCCGGTCTGGAATTCCAGGGTAACGAGGCCATACGGAAGCGGCTTTTGGAGCAGCTGGTGGGCGCAGTGAACGATGCCTTTGACACCATGCTGCGGCGGCAAGTCTAGTCTGGCTGGAAAAGTTCTGGATGTTCGTGCCGTTCCTTGTGGATTTCCAGGATTTCTTTGTTCAAGAAAAAGGACAAGACGGTACGCAATACTACAACACCACCAAGAATAGCTAGTTCATGGAGACCTGACTCCACGATAGTTTTAAGAATGTCTGCGGCAATCAAAAGCTCCAAGGCTAAAAGCAGAGAGGTTCCTAAATCCGCTCGCAACACTCGAAGCTTTTGAATATTGTATTTTCCCCTTAACCGTGCCAGTTCTGTCTTGATAAAGGCTCCTGCGGCAATAAGAGTTCCGTACACCACAACGAAAATACTTATAAAACTGATAATAATGGAAGTTCCTCAAGGAATTTCATTCTGTTCTTCTTGTTGGCATCATTCCCTCTACCATGAATTCCTTGGGAATAGGTGCGGGACGGCCTTCCTTTGTTACACAGGCCCAAGATACTTCTGCTGTGGCGCAGATTGTTCCATCTTCCTTGCGAACCAATTGGTGGAAAATCCCTGACATGGCCTTTGTTTTAATTGGCTCCACATCAATCAATAGCTTGTCTCCCAAAATAGCAGAAGCCTTGTAAAAAATATCGATGTGGGTAACGTATAGATAGTAGCCTGCAGCCACAATTCCCTCGTAGTCAAAATTGATGGCACGAAGGAATTCCATGCGGGCATATTCAAGATAATTCAAATAAACGGCATTATTTACATGGTTATAGGAATCGCACTCGTAGGAGCGCACTGTAAGGGTTGCTGTATGTTTCATGGTGGCAGTATAGCATAGGTAAATTGGAAGTAAAAGAGGCAACAGGGAAACCCTAATCAGCCTTACACTTCACTAGCCTTGAATCAGACCTTGAACTATTTCCAGTGGAAGGTTTGTACCGAGAGTTACTTGTTCGGGAGAAAGTCCCATGGCTAGGAAATTTTTTGCCGTCTCCAGTGCTTTTTCGTAAGCTCCACGTTCCAGCCCTTGCTCCAGCCCAATGGAAAT
>JAGCMR010000311.1 GCA_017646305.1 Spirochaetaceae bacterium | reverse complement strand
CGGAGGGAACATGGCACGAAGAAATAACGGACAATTCTGTTCTTTTTGCGGAAAACCTGCTGAACAGAGCCGTCGTATGGTGTCTGGTCCCAACGATATTTATATTTGTAATCAATGTGTAGCTGTTTGCCAGAGTATTCTTGAAGATGAAGAAATGGACTTAGAGCCCATTGAGTTGGGTGATGTTCCTACACCAAAGCAATTCAAGGAGTATCTTGACCAGTATGTTATTGGACAGGATTATGCCAAGAAGGCTTTGGCAGTGGCAGTATACAATCACTACAAGCGAATGGCCATGCCTAAGTCTGCCGATTCTGACGTGCAGCTGGAAAAATCAAATATTTTGTTGATTGGTCCTACTGGGTCTGGAAAAACCCTGTTGGCAAAGACCCTTGCACAGCGCCTGAAGGTTCCCTTTGCAATTGCCGATGCCACCACCTTGACAGAAGCTGGTTACGTTGGTGAGGATGTTGAGAACGTATTGTTAAAGCTCATTAATGCAGCTGACGGCAATGTAGCAGCAGCCCAGCGAGGAATCATCTTCATTGATGAAATCGACAAGATTGCTCGCAAGTCAGAAAATACTTCTATTACTCGAGATGTTTCTGGAGAAGGCGTTCAGCAGGCTTTGCTGAAGATTATCGAAGGAACTAAGGCTAGTGTTCCACCCCAGGGCGGAAGAAAACATCCCAATCAGGAAATGATTGAGATTGACACCACCAATATTCTTTTCATTTGCGGTGGAGCCTTTGTAGGATTAGATAGTATTATCGAAACTCGTGTTGCAGAGCGTACTATGGGCTTTGGAAGTAATTCAAAGGACATGGATGAGGATGCAAAGGCAGAATTGTTAAACAAGGTTATCCCCGATGACTTGGTAAAATTCGGTCTTATTCCAGAAATCATTGGACGTATGCCAATTTCTGTGGCTTTGAAAGAGCTTACCAAGGATGACTTGAAGATGATTCTGACTGAGCCTAAAAATGCTATCACAAAGCAGTATCAAACTTCCTTTGCCATAGATAATGTGGAATTGGAATTTAGTGATGGTGCTATTGATGCCATTGCAGAAACTGCCATTCGTCACAAAACAGGTGCTCGTGGATTGCGTGCTATTGTAGAGAAAATGCTTCTAGATGTAATGTTTGAGATTCCCTCCATTCCTGGAAATAGAAAACTCACCATTACAAAGGAAATGGTAGAAAATAATAAGGTTGAAGCAACATTGTTGCTAGAAGACCAAAAGACTGCCTAGAAATTTCTGGATAAAAGAAAAGGCCATGCAAAAGCAATGATTCAGATGAATCAAGCTTTTCATGGCTTTTTTATTTGTCTACAATTCAAATCTATTAAAGTTGCTGTATCAAGAGTTTTTTGTAGCAGAAAGGATTACTTCCAAGGTTCTTGAGGCTGTTCTTTCCCAAGAAAAACGACGAGTCCAATCCAATCCACCTTCTATTAGCTTGCTTCTCAGTTCCTTGTCACTAACAATTCTCTCGAGAGCAGCAGCTGTTTCATCAAGATTGTCGGGATCAAAATACAAGGCGTGAGAGCCTGCAATCTCTGGTAAGGCTCCTTCCTTAGAACAAGCCACGGGAATACCACAAGCCATTGCCTCAAGAACAGGTAGACCTACTCCTTCATTTACTGAAGGAACAATACAAGCATCCGCATTGGAATAAAGCTGGGGAAGATGCTCGTGGGGGAAATAACCTGTAAGGAAAATATCCGATGCATAAGGAGATGCAGCTGTTTCTTCGTGTACCTGCTGGGAATAAGAGTCAGCACTTCCAGCTAAAACGAGACGATGGGGTAATCCAGTTTTTTCTTTGAAAAGAGAAAAGGCTCGAATCAGCTCAATATGCTTTTTTAAGGGACTTTGTAGTCTGGAAGCATAAATCAAGTAAGGCTTTTTAATGGCAAAAGGCTTAATATCGATAATGTCCCCTTCAAAATCAGCTTGCGGATAAAATAAACTATGATTAATTCCATTATGAACTACGTGGATTTTATCTGCTGAAATCCCAAGATGAACCATGTCCTTTTTAATAAACTGACTAGCAGCAATAATTTTAGCACACTTGTTCAAGGCATTTTTAATCTGAAGTCCCTGTAAGGCATTTTTTAGCTCAGGTAATTCAGACACAACTTCATTTACCACCACAATTCCAGGCTTTTTGTAGCTAGAAGCAGCATAACGAGGGCCACCTGCATAAAAGGTCACATCATAGCCTTGCTTGGAAACAAAATTAGAACATCGAGCAGAATGCCACAAAAACTCAGCTACCGCACTATCAGGAATAGAAACGGTAGTATAGGAGAAATTTCCTGTTTTAGAAATATATGTGTATTTATCAATTTTTGAACCAAAAAGGTGGTAGTACAAGTTATCGTCTTTTGGCAAATTCGCAATGAGGGACATGAGGTAGAGTCCTACTCCAGATTGTCCATGGCCACAACCAAAGGTGTCTATACCTATCTTCATATATATAATTGTAGCATATCAAATAAAAATATGCTATAGTACCTTCATGAACGAAACCACCAATACCGTAACCAATTTCCAAGAGTTGGGAATTCAAGAACAACTGATAGAAAAACTTACCGCACTTGCTATTACTACACCTACTAAGGTTCAAGCTCAAACTATTCTAGTCCTGAATCAAGGAAAATCTCTTATTTTTCAGTCTGAAACTGGTACTGGAAAAACCTTTGCCTATTTGTTACCTCTTTTGCAAAAAATAGATGAAAGCATTAGTCAAACCCAACTGGTGGTTATGGCTCCAACCCATGAGCTTGCTTCTCAAATTAAATCCCAGATTCAACTTATGACGGATATACCTGCAATATTGCTCATTGGAGGAGCTCCCATCAAACGGCAGGTGGAAATGCTGAAGAAAAAGCCCTTGATTGTAGTAGGTGGACCAGCCCGATTGATGGAATTGGTGTACTTAAAAAAATTAAAGGTTCATCAGGTGAAGGCTATTGTCCTAGATGAGGTGGATAGACTTTTATCTCCAGAGCTTAGAGATGAAACCTCAGCCTTTTGTCAGGCCCTTCCTGCTAATGTTCAGGTTGTGGCATGCTCTGCTACAATCACGGGAAAAACAGAAAAACTAGTTCAGTCCTTGGTACAACTTCCAGAGGATGCAGCTTCTACAACAGATTCAGTAGAAAAAATGATTCTACCACCAGAGGATGTGTTACAGCAAAAAATTACCCATATTGCCATCTACAGTGAAAGCCGAGATAAGGTGGACACCCTGCGAAAGCTCTTGGTGGCAGAACAAGAAGCTACATCCAAGGCTTCTAACTCACAACCACAAACTCTACCAATGAAGGCCATTGTTTTTACTGCTCGCCCTGCTGATGTGGAGATAATTCAATCTAAATTGAGCTACAAAAAAATTCATTGTAGCTGTCTTCACGCAAAGCAAGACAAGGTTAAGCGGAAGCAAGTTCTAGAACAATTTCGTAAGGGAAACTGTCCTATTCTCATTACTAGCGACTTGGCTGCCCGTGGGTTGGATATTCCCAACGTGACCCATATTATCCAGATGGATATGCCTTCAAACATTGATTTCTTTATTCATCGTTCAGGCCGAACGGGACGTAACGGTAGAACGGGAACAAATATTGTCATTGGTGACGGCTACGAAATGCGACAGCTATCACAGGCTGAAAAAAAGCTTCATATTGTGGTCTATCCCAAGGTCTTGTACAAGGGAAAGCTGATGGCACCACAGGTTGAAGAATAAGCTACCTACAATATGCCAACTGAAGCTTTTAAGTAATATACAATCAGGTTCAGGCTGTACTTTTAGGTAACATAAAATAGAGTACAGCCGTAAACCTCTTCTACCCCAGCCTCCTGCAATGCTCGTGCACAGGTTTCCAAGGTAACACCTGTGGTAAGAATGTCATCGATTAAAATGACTTTTGATGGAAGTTGTACTTGGGATTTTTTTCTAGATTCTCTGCTAAATTTTTTTGCCATGGAATATGCCTTTCCTAAGTTATCAAGACGCCCTTGCCGATCAAGCTTTTTTTGTTGTTCTAGTGATTGCCGTTCCAACAAAGGCAACACGTGAAATCCGTGATATTTTTTCAAATATAAACACAATTCCTGTACCTGATCCCAACCCTGCTGCCGTATCTTTCCCTTTCGTGGAGGAACTGGTACTAAAGGAATGTTTCCTAAATCACCCAACTCCTTTTTTAAAAAATCAGCCATAAGCTGGGCAAGCACTGGAGAAAGCTGCCTCATTCCCGCGGTTTTCCAAGCAAAAAGCAAATCTTTTTTCCAAAGACGATAGCTATGAATGGGAAGCACCT
>JAGCMR010000310.1 GCA_017646305.1 Spirochaetaceae bacterium | reverse complement strand
TGATGGAAATCTGAGGAATATATCCTGATGCACGAACATTCTGGAAAAAGAGATTTCCGTAGCCAGCCAAGGAGTTTACTCCTTCCTGAATACGAGCTCCACCTGAGTCATTAATTCCGATAACAGGACAACGAGCTTCAATAGCCATTTCGATAATTTGGGCAATCTTATCTCCGTGCATCTTTCCCAAAGAACCACCCTGTACGGTAAAATCCTGGGCATAGATGGCTACACGGCGGCCGTTAATCATTCCAAATCCAGTAATAACACCGTCGTAAGGAATCTCCTTGCCAGCCATACCAAAACTTGTACAGTTGTGGTGGACACCAGAATAAATTTCCATAAAGGAGTCTTTATCTACCAGTGCATTAATTCTTTCGATGGCATGGAGTTTACCTTTTGCGTGCTGACGCTCTAAATTATATTCCATAGTTAAAAATACCTCTTGCTTTTCATTTAGACAAAAATAGTAATAATGTCATATTAACGATACAAATCCATATTGTCAATAGAAATCTATTGAAAAAAACTTCACCTGAGAAAAAAAAAACTTCCGCATTTCTGCAGAAGTCTTTCTGAGCTACATTGGATTCGAACCAATGACCCACGCCTTAAAAGGGCGTTGCTCTACCTACTGAGCTAGTAGCCCATCACCTAACTTTCTAGGTTTATGTATCATAACAAATATGAATTTATTTGTCAACAGAGAAGACAATCATAAATTAAAATTCTTGAGTAAATATTTTGTCGTTAAATTAATTCTTGCATGAGAGAGAATTTGCCATTATACTGGTAGCCATGAAGAAAAATTTTTTATTGTTATTGTGTTTTTTTGTAATTGGACTGGGTTTTGCAGCTGAACCAGCTACAGCTGTATTTACTGGTGAGGATTATTCAATCTACGTAACCTATTCAGAAAGCCTGCAACCAGGTGATCCCCTTTGTGTTCGATTGGATTTTACTCCATCAAAAAAGACTATGAGGGAATCAGATGGGCTTACTCAAGCTGTATTACTGTTTGGGGAAAAGAAAAAAACTGACTTTTTTGTCCTTGATGGAAAAAATGATGCAAATACCTCCCTTTCCCTCTGTGCCATGATTCCACTTTCTACCTATCAAGAAAGTGGTTCCTACGATGTGACAATCATGTATAGTGCATACGGTAGAGAATACATGAAATTCAGCTTGCCAATTTCTGTGAAGCCTAAGGAATTTATTACTGAAACCCTAGAGCTTGATAACAGAAATACTGCCATCAAAACAGATACAAGCTCAACTCGTATGAACCAAATTGATACCTTAAACGAGATTTTATTTACAGTGAACTCTGAAGCTGTATATCAGAAAAAGGCCTTTGTTGCTCCCACCACAGCCACACGAAGAACATCTTTCTTTGGTGATAGACGTGTATATAGTTACGTAGGAGGTGGCTCTTCTACAAGCCTGCATTATGGTATTGACTACGGTATTCCTACTGGTTCTGAAGTAACCGCCTGTGGTGATGGTCGAGTGGTAATGGCAGAAGAGAGAATTTCATCTGGATTAAGTGTGGTGATTGAACACATGCCTGGTTTGTACAGCCTGTACTATCACTTGGATTCCTTTGGGGTGAAGGTGGGAGATATGGTAAAGGCTGGAGATAAAGTTGGTTTATCAGGTTCTACAGGACTTGCCACCGGCCCCCATCTGCACTGGGAAGTGCGATTGAATGGAGAGGCGGTAAATCCAGATTTCTTTACAGAAAAAAGCTTTTTATACTTTCAGTAATTTCATAAAGGCTGCTTCATCTATAACGGGAATTCCCAGCTGGGCGGCCTTTTTATTTTTTGAAGAACCAGAGGCGGTGTCGTTTGTAACAAGATAAGACAAGCCCTTTACCACTGAAGATTTGGTAGTGCCGCCCTGCTCTTTCACTAGTTGCTCTGCTTGACTTCGCTTCATGGATAATTCACCAGTAAAACAAAAGGATAATCCAGACAAGGCTCCACCAGTAACAGGTGTTTTGATGGTTATATATCCCTTTTCGACAAGCTCTTGCATTTCTGTCTTGTTGTCTAGCAAACCTTGAACTAAGGTAGCTGCGGTAATATCTCCAAATCCATTAACGGCACTGATTTCTTCCACAGAGGCAGCTAGAAGTCTATCAAAAGTAGGAAAACCAGCCTCTGTGAGCCGTTCCATCAAGGTTTCTCCAATGCCTTCTATATCAAATCCTGCCACAAAGGTAGCCAAAGAAATAGTGCTTCGAGTTTTTAAAGACTTGATAACCTTCTTTGCTCCTAAAGATTCCTTGTCCTTGGAAATGCTTTCCTGGTTCAAGAAAAAGGGAGTGAGCTGGGCTTCTGTCAGCTGATACAAAGAGGCAATGGATGTTACTACTCCTGCTTGAAACAGAGATGATAACAAGGTTGTTCCAAAATCTCTAATATCAAGAACGGAAATCCATTTTTCCAGCTGGTGGAGAATCTTTTTGGAGCAAGCCTTGTTAGGACAATAGAGACGAGTTCCCTCGTCCACCAAGGCTGAGCCACATTGACTACACTGACAGGGAAAGACTATTTGTTCTAAAACCTGTGGTGTGTGTCCTTCTGGGGGATTAACTACAGCTTCAATCTTGGGAATAATTTCCCCACGCTTTGTTACCACCACGTGGCTCCCGATTTGTACTCCCAAGGTTCTAATGGTGTTGGGATTTACCAAGCTAGCACGCTTGACCCTCGTTCCAGCTAATTCTACGGGGTCAAACAATCCCACAGGAGTATAGGTAGCACCAGATTCGCTCCATTCAACCTGACGAAGAATTGTTACCGCTTCTTCTAGGCTGAACTTAAAGGCAATCTGCCGCTCAGGTCGTGCTCTGGCAGCATCCTCTAGGTTTATAGCACGTTCCTTTACCACCAAACCATCAATGTCATAATCAAGCTGAGGTCTCAGCTCCATTACTTGGGCTCGGAAGTCAATTACTTGCTGGGGAGAATTACAGAGAGTTAAAGGAACGGTGTTAAAGCCACAAGATTCAAGCCACTGAACCTTGGCAATTTCGTCTACAAAGGAATGGTTTTCAAAAAGGGCGTCGTAGCAGATAACCTTTAAATGCTGGCTTCCCTCCCCGTCCTTTCGCTTCATAAGACCGTTGGCGGCATTACGACAATTTGCCTTGTCAGAGAAAAAATCACGGTGGACTTGACGGGTCATAATAACCTCACCTCGAATACCACCTGTGTAGGGAAGAATTGTTCCATCTAGCTCCAACTTTGCAAGAACTCCCTGCATTTTCTTGGCATTAGCAGTAATATCATCTCCGACGGTACCATTACCTCGGGTTACCGCCCGCACAAAGATGCCATTGTCATATTGTAGCTCAAGGCTTGCACCATCAAGCTTATATTCCACCAAGTATTCATCGTAGGGATGCTTTTCTGTCCAAGCGATAAATTCCTGAGGATTGGCAGCCTTGTCTTGGCTTCCCATGGGAATACGGTGGCGAGCCTTGGCAAAATTTCCTAAATCAGCACCTACCCGATGGAGAATAGCATTTGCTGGATCAAGCTTTTTTAATTCATCCCATAGAGCATCAAATTCCTGATCTGAAATAAGAGCCTCACCATTGTAATAGGCATCTTGATACTTTACAATGAGTTGTTCCAGCTCCTGAATTCGTGCTGAATCAAAAAGGTTTATTTCCACCTTAATCCTCCTGTTTCAGGAAAAACAGTTCCCGAATCACATGGTTCTTGTCCAAGCCTTTTTCCTCAAAGCGAGTTTCTGGACGCCACTCTTGGCGGAGTGCAAAGCCTTGGAATTTATTTTTAAGACCTGGTGTTTGTTCCAGTTGTTCTAGAGCAAATTCTGCATAGGGCTCCCAGTCTGTGGCCATGTAAAGATAACCACCTACCATAAGCTTTTTAGTTATTAAATCGGTATGTGGCCGCTGAACCAGCCGTCGCTTGTGATGCTTTTTTTTAGGCCAGGGATCAGGAAAGAAAATATGAAAGCCACTTACAGAGCCATCTGGAATCATTTTTTCTAGCACTTCTAGGGCATCATGCTCTACAATATATATATTTTCAAGATTGCGACGGCGAATCTCCCCCAAAAGCTTACCGACTCCAGGTCGATGAACTTCTAGACCAAGGTAATTTTTGTCTGGATTTTCTGCAGCGATAATAGCGGTAGCCTTTCCCATACCAAAGCCTATTTCCACTGTTACAGGATTAGTATTGTTAAAAATCTGGGTATAGTTTAAGTGAGCATCTGTGAAAGGAATACACCAACGACCAGAAAGCTCCTGATAATCCTTTTGCTGGGTAGGAGTCATACGACCAGCCCTCAATACGAAGGTCTTGATAGTGCGATAGAAGGTTGTTTCCTGTTGTACTTGATTTTCTGTATCCATTTGTTGATCTCCTATTCAAAGTTGTGGGCAGGCAATAGGTATCGAACCTGTCTGCTAGGATAGTCCAAGCAGATTCTCAGGGATTTTGCCTTGTTATACGAATCCTTTATATCTGTAAAACTCTGCCAGTCATTCCAAGCCTTGTCAAAAAATAGCAAGGTTCCCCTACCATCGGACTCAGAAAAAAGAGCAACCTTTCTGATAGGCTCATCAGCGGAATCTTCAGTGGACTGGGCATCATCCTCCTGTTGACTTAAAAAAATTGGCTGTTCCAATGGAGGTGCTAGCACTTCCTGATAGTTAAGAACAAACTGTCTTGTTGCTGTTTTTCCAGCTAAATCAGTGTAAATAACCTGATACTGTCCTTGAGGAAATGCTGAAAAATAAGGAGACATAAGCCCTGGTGAACCAGCCCAAAGCTTGGAACCGTTATTTAGAATCAAGGGTTTGTCTACAAGCCAAAACAGTTTTTCTTCCGGATAAGAAATTTTTAGACTCATAATACGTTCTGTTCCGTCAGAACTTTGTGCAAAGACAGAAAGCCGTTGAATTGGAGATTCCTGAAGGCTCTGATAATCATAGACAATGGTAGCATCTACAGAAATTAATTCAGGAGTTGTATTGGAACAAGATAAAAAAAACATTCCAATACAGCATAAAGAGAAAGATATAATGAAAGAAGACGTCAAATATTTCATTAAAAGTTAAATGCCAAGGTAATAACCATTAGATTGCTAACAGAATACTGGTTTACCAATGACTCAAATTTAACATTTACCTTTTTACAGGCTTCATCCAAGTATGAAAGGTAGTATAACCCTAAGTCCACACCCTCAGAGCCTTCTGGTAATTCTTTATAAAAGTCGATAAGAGAGCGCTTTCTCAAATCTGCAGACTTCTTTGTTTCAATACTTTCCTTAACCTCTTGGAATTCATCATCCTTGTTATACAGAGTAATCTGTAGCCTTCCCTGCTTACCAATAGAGGAAGAACCACCACCAAGCTTCCAAGAAAGAAACACCATTTCATGCTTTTTAATCATTTCAGCAATGATTTTTTTTCGGACATCTGGATCATAAATAAGCATATCAGTGTCTGGAAGCCCTCGGTACATTTTCT
Source organism: Spirochaetaceae bacterium (assembly GCA_017646305.1). The sequence goes on along the minus strand of JAGCMR010000310.1, from coordinate 2,873 downwards.
TTGCTTCCTGACGCATATTGGTATTTTCACAGTTTAGGGCAAGCTCCATTACCATCAGGGAAATATATTCAGCAACACGCCCCTTTTCCATATAATCCTTTAGCAGGATATTAATCCGTCTGAGGATTTCTTCAAATCCATTTTGATCATAAAATTTAGTAATAACATACCAATTGAGACGACTCATGCGGTTTAGGAATTTTTCCGTCATGAGCATAAAGATATTTCGTTCTTCTGGAGTTAAATCAGGATTTTCCTTGATGGTAAGCCACAGTGGATCCAAAATTGCCTTACGGGCCTTTGCAATTACATCTTCCTTGGTAGACAGATGGAACAGTACTTGACGATCAGTAATTTTTGACCTTTCATCAATAATTTGAGAGGGATTTGCCCTGTTATGTCTACGAACACAATCAGAATCTATGAGGGTAGCATATACTTCCTTGTCAAATTGCTTGTAGAGCAAGGAAAAAACCACCAGCTTGGTTAAATCCATTACATCCTGCTTGGAGGATGAGAATTCTGGTAATGAAATTTCCAACTTGGAAATATAATCCACCAAAATCATTTGTTGTATTGTCTGAGGAGCAAAAGAATCCAGTGATATACCATATTCCTCTATGTTATCCGCCAGTTTTATCCGCAACAACTTTTTTTTATTCTGGATAAAATGAGAAGCTCCTTCCTCCGTTAAAATCACCTTTAACGGAAGGGTCAAAAGCCCCTTCTTTGTGGATTCACTCACTGTACAACTCCTAAGATTCCATTATATACAAAGGTACTTGCATTGTAAACAAGAATTATTATAATTGTATAATATGAATAATATCGGAAGGTTTTCAGTAATTGCTCTGTTGATATTTCTTTCTACAGGTATTTTTTTTGCACAATCTTCCAGTCATCAAGAAATTTCTAACCAACTCTACAATTTTTTTCAGCAGGAAGGATTTCGACCCCAACGACAGCTGCTAGCAAATAGTAATCAATTTCCCTAATCCATTCTCCTTGATTTTAACCAAAAAAAACTTGAAGAACGTCAAGAAATCCAAAGGCTCATTATTGCCATATCCCAAAAAACGGCTCAAGAATGTCTAGCAGAGGTTCTAGCCTTGGCAAGATTGATGGAAAAAACTGATTCTGAAGTAACCCTCACCCTTGCACTTTTAGCAAATGAAAACTATCCTTTTCCTTCAACCTTTGAAAAAATTGATTCGACTACCATCAAAGCAGAAGCTTCTGTAGAAAACCAATGGCACCCTACTGGTTCCCAAGTCCTACTGGAAAATATTTCTAATCCAGATGCATGTGCCTTGATTATGCTTGATGGTACTGCGTCTCAATTCGATGAAGCCACCGTTGTGTTCGGTGCAGATGGAATTCTTACCCCTCTGTGGCTGATTCAGCAGGTTCCCCTACCAATTTCCCAGGATTCACTCATTACCTATCGTCTGAATCTATCAGAAGATAATCCTGCCTTAATACCGTTTTTTCAATCAGGAATGGCTACGGTAGCAATTTCTTTTAATACTAGTGACCAGGAGCAACGACAAAAGGTTTTTACTGCACTAGAAGCCATGACAGAAAATTTTTCTGTGAAAGAAAGCCTTTCTGCCAATAGTAAAAACTATATAGTTCTTCATTTTGTGGATAATATCTGGATTGGAGAACAGTTTTCTATCTTTGTATACCTGATAATTACCATTTTGGTACTGGCCATTATCAGCGGTTTTTCTTTTTTAGGTAAAAAGGGAGCAATTCATCGTCAATCTTTTTTTAAGATTTGGTATCTCATTCCAATTACGATTTTTTTGTCAACTTTTTTCCTATGGCTGGGGCAGCTTGTAGCAGGAAAACTTGTTCAAACTGTGCCTGAAAATACGGTAATAATTCTTGCTATAAAAACCTTGTTCTCCTTTGTAGCAGTTTCTCTTCCTTTTATTTTTCATTTAAAACTGCGTCTCCCCATTGTGCAATTTGCCTATGGATACCTGTTAACCATTGTAGTGGCCATGAATATTTTTATCTTTGCCTCTATCGATTTGGTGCTCCTGTTTATTTTTGTACTTGAATACATCATTATTTATTTTAGTAGACTTGCCAAAAAACTTGTTCCTTTAATTATCGCCTCATTTGTTATGCTGCTTCCCTTCATTCCCTATGCAGTAAATATTTTGGCATATGCCTCTCAAGACAAACTCCTTCACCTTGTTCAAACAGGCATTTGGGGCAACATGTTATACGCCTGTATTCTCATCCCATTTCAAATTATGTGGCTTAGAATAATGGTTCGAATTGATATTTTTGGAATAAATCGCCATATTTCCACCGTAAAAATTATTATGGCTACCATTGGAGTTATGGGAATAATGGTAATTTGTATTGTTGGCACCTTATCTTTTGCTTCCCTAGTGCTCAATAGAACTATTCCTGAAAAAGAGTTAAATCAACAGTCTTTGCAGCCCTATTCCTATCAGCTTGTAGAAGCTCTGGTACCAGAACGACTACAGGTTTCTGTTGTTCGGAAAAGCTACCTTGAATTGCAGTCAGTAGAAATACAGATTGCATCTCCCGTACCCATTATCCGTTATGAGGTAAGTGTTACTTCTGAAAATCAAATTCCTGTATACGATTCTGCCATGAATTTTGTTACAGTTCAAGACTTACCTCAGTCAAATTCTGATGGAGAAACTGTAACAAATAGTGCAACCACCCATTTTTTGATTCCCGATTTTCCTACAAACACCACTTCTTTTGAATATACTGCTGATGGAGACAACTCACAAAACATTACCGTTAAGCTCTATCTTGAGGTGGAAAAACAACAGGCGATTCTTGTAGAAAGAAATTTTTTCCTTCCAGCCTTGGAGGGAATA
>JAGCMR010000309.1 GCA_017646305.1 Spirochaetaceae bacterium | reverse complement strand
TTGTGAAAGCCTAGAACTGTTACAATGGTTCCACCAAAGGATCCAAAGAGATTTGTATAATGGGTTTTATACAGATTCTGGGGGATTAAGGTTGCGATTACACAAAGAATGGCAATAATTATCAAAAGGATAATGGCCAATCGAACTGATGATATAAATCGGTAAAACTTATTCTTAGTCATATTACGTGATGGAAAAGGAGGCGGACCGTGAGAACTTTCGTCCTCACGGTCTGCCTCAGTACCAACTAACTCCTAAAAGTTAATGTATATTAACGAAGCTTGTTGCTTGGTGCGTTCTTGTAGTTCAAGTACTCGTTTTCACCATTCAGAGTGTTCAAGAACAATACAATCTTGTTAACTGTATCGTCGCTAGGCTCTGCGGTAGGAGTATTGAAGCGGAACATTGTGCGTACAGCGTCCTCAAGTGTTACGTGAGTACCGTCGTGCATATAAGGAGCAGTCTTTGCTACGTTTCTCAGGTTAGGTACCTTGAACTTGTAGCGATCTTCTTCGATTCCAGTGAATCCAAAGAGCCCCTGGTCATCTTCGTTCTGCTCTGTTCCACGCTCTTCATAGTAAACAGCTGCATCTAATACAGTTCCAAGCTTTTCAAAGCTCTGTCCACCCATGCTGGCACCAACGTGACAAGTTGCACAGTAGTTCTTCTTGAACAACTCATATCCCTGAATTTCTTCAGAGGTAAGTGCTGTCTTGTCTCCCAAGAGGTACTTGTCGAAGGGGCTGTTAGGAGTAACTAACAAGCGTTCAAACTCAGCAATAGCATCGGTAACAGTGTTCTGAGTAATTCCTTCTGCACCGTAGATAGCTTCAAAGCGAGCTACCAAGTCGGGCTGAGTTCTCAAATATGCTACGATGTCATCCCAAGTTTCGTAACCCATTTCAATTGGATTGGCAGGAGGTCCACCAGCCTGTCCCTGTAAATCAGCTGCACGACCGTTCCAGAACTGTTGTACATTGAATACTGCGTTGTAAACAGAAGGGGCACTAATTCCACCAAACTGGCTTCCTACACCACGAGCAAAGCGTGAGTTGTCCTGACCAGTACTATCCAAAGCGTGGCAAGATGCACAAGATACAGTGCTGTCAATAGACAAGCGAGTATCATGGTACATATCAAGTCCCAACATTGCTTTTTCGTTATTCACGTCAAACTTGGTAGGATCTGGCAATGGCATAACAGGCTCTTCTACGAATACATCATTCATGGTCATGTTGTACTTTGTTGCAAAAGCGTTAACATGAGCAGTTCTCTTTTCGCGAACCCAGTCATAAACAATCTGCTGTTCCTTTGAGTTCAAGTCTGCTCCCCAGTGCACGATGGTGTACTGAATAACTGGCATGTCATTGTTCAATGTTGCCTGTTCAATTTTTGCAACATCAGCAATGTTTACCGTTTCCCCACTGTTGATTTGGTTTACAACCTTTTCCAGATCGATAGAACGATATCCGTTGGTCATATCCTTTTCGAACAGTCCAGTAAATCCAGGTAGCTTCTGATACCAGAAGGCATCAGGTTCAGCGGCGTGACATTGCAGACAGCCGTTGTTTTCTATCACCTGTACAAACTGTGCGTCAAGCTCTGTGGCAGTGATTCCTCTTCCACTCAGCATGATACCAGCGTATACAGCGATAAATGCTACCAGCGCGACAGGAATGATGATAAGAATATTCTTTTTTTTCATCATTAACTCCTCCATTCCAATATGTTAAATGGGCAAGCCCATCTTATGTGCATTGAAGATAGAAAATTTAAAGTAGAATGATTATTGTAAAGACAGTTATTTCATTGTACATCAAAACTAAAATATGTCAATAAATTTTTATAATTATTTTAATTTTGTATTGAGTTTAATTTAGATGATTTTTTCTACACATTTTGTAAGTAATATAATTATTATATTGTGCAAGTTTTTAAAATGGTCGATAGTATAAGTATGCGTAAATTTTTTCTTATTACAATATCTCTGTTTTTGGCTTTTGCCCTCTGGGCACAAACTCCCCAGAGAAGTGATGTTTCTGAGGAAACTAAAATAAAGAAACTGTATCAGTTACCAGACAATCTTCCTAAACCCGATGAGGCTCATATCTTACAAAATATTCTGGCTGGTACAGAAAGTGGTTTGTATAAAATTATTGGTAATGATACGCCAGAGCCTTTGTGGAATGAAAGTCGCGTAACTCAAATAGTAGAAACTGTGGTAGATGGCCAGCAGGTTTGGTTTTTTGTTACAGGCAAGGGATTATTGAGAAGTGATGATTTGAAAAACTTTTCTCTTATAGGTTCCCTGTCTGGATTGCCTATGCTGACAGTAAAGGAATATGTTGACGGAAAGGTAAGCCTGGTACAAAAGGCCAAGGAAATCAAGGATTTGGCGGTACATCCTCAAAATCATGATATTCTCGTGGCAACCACCGACAATGCAGTATATTTAAGTAAGGATCATGGTGGGACTTGGAAAAATCTTGGATTTAGTGCAAAAACTGCTGGTGCAAAGGCAGTGGCTGTGGCTGATATGCGGATTCCTGGCAAAAAGAATAGTGACGGAAGTCCTGCCCAAGAATTGACGGTGTTTTTGTCTCATCCTATTTATGGCTTGTCCTACATACATCCTGATCGATCTCAGTCTGCATGGACAGATCTTGTAAAGGGATTTACCTCCATGCCCACCCAAGGGCATCCTGATGAATTATCAGATATTTTACCTGTAGTAAAGCTTGATGAAGCTGGGTATCCTGTAACAGAAATTTATGTGTCTCAGACATTTTTACCCAACCTTTTCCAGGTGGATTGGGAGAAAAAACAGGCTATTAAAATTTATGCTGGAGAAGAGCCTGCTGACACTATTGACGGATTAGGTTGGACTGGTTCCAATGTAATCTATACCAGTCCGGGAAAAATCTCCTTGTTTAATGTAGCTTCTGGCAAAAATGTGGGGATTCCATCAGATTATTCTTCTTGGCAAGCAGCCTTGGCAAAGGTGCCAGAGCCAGTATACTCTGCCTATATTCCTAAAAATCGTAGTGGCTTTAGTACGAGCCTTGTATTGAACGAGCTATGGCTTTTGAAGCCAGAGAAGGTATATGCTCCATACGTTACAGAGGAGCTAACTCAGGTAAAATCCTTGTACTTGCCAGCTAACCAAGGACGGACAAAGTCTGGACAGGATGAGATTATCAAGACCTTAAAAGACAACAATTTGAATAGCATCGTCATTGACATGAAGGATGACTACGGTTTACTGCGATACAATACCCAAGATCCCTTGGTAAAGGAAAAGGGCTATGTAAGCCAGTATGCCGTAGATTTGGAGCAATTTGTAGAACGATTCAAAAGCGAGGATATTTACCTCATTGCCCGAATCGTAGTGTTTAAGGATAAGCATCTTTCTCAGTATGGTGGTGGAAAGTATGCCGTTTGGAATAATTCCACAAAAAGAAATTGGGTTGGTGTAAAGGGGCAGCAGGACGTAACTGACGAGGAAGGAAATGTTACGGGAACTGAAACCCTGTATTATGATGAGCATTGGGTTGACCCTTATTGTCATGAGGTGTGGGAATACAATGTGGCAGTGGCTCAGGAGCTGATTCGTCGTGGCTTTGATGAAATTCAGTTTGACTATATTCGCTTCCCCACCGATGGAACAAACCTGTGGCAGGCATCCTATCGCTGGCAGGATAAGGGCATGGACAAGGAAAGTGCTTTGATTTCCTTCCTATCTTATGCACGGGAAAATATTGAAGCACCCATTGGAATCGACATTTACGGTGCTAATGGTTGGTATCGCAGTGGAGCTCGTACTGGGCAGGATGTGGAGCTCCTGTCTGAATATGTGGATGTTATTTGTCCCATGTTCTATCCCAGCCACTTTGAGCAGCCATTCTTGGCCCATGCTCCCGCTGCAGAACGGCCCTATCGCATCTATTTTTATGGAACCTATAGAAACTCTGTCATTGCTCGTAACAAGAGTGTGATTCGTCCTTGGGCTCAAGCCTTTTATCTAGGAGTTTCCTACGATAAAAAATACTACGATGCAGATTATGTGCAGCGTCAGATTTTTGGTGTGCGAGATGCGGCAAACCATGGATACATGTACTGGAACAATATTGGCCGTTATGGCGATATTCGCCCTGATGTAGGTGATACAGATCCTTATCCTTGGGATGCACCAGAAGCTGACACCAAGTTTAGAAAGCCTGCCTTGACTGGAGTTGGAAACTAGGATGAATATGGAGGCACTGTATGATTGGGGACTGGAGGTAATTAGCTGGGTGCAGCAATTTCAGTCTCCATTCCTCACCTTGATAATGCAGGTGATTTCTTTTTTTAGTACACCAGCCTTTTATTTTGGTAGCGTTCTTCTATTGTATTGGTGCATAGATAGCTGTGCTGGATTCAAACTTGGTGTGGGTGTTATTTTCTCTGGAGCCTTGAATACTGCTATCAAAGAAGTATTGCAGGTGCCTCGTCCATTTTTTCGTGACAGCTCAGTTTTTATTGTAGAGGAATCTGGTTTTTCCACTCCCTCTGGTCACTCCCAAGGTTCTGCTACCTTTTATCCCCTGTTTGCCCGATTTGTCATGGTTTCAAGGAAATGTAGACATTGTAAGTTGGGAAAAAAATGCGGTGGAGGCCGAAAGATTCCGCTGTGCGTGCTGGTACGTCTCTGTATTGCAGCAGGATTTCCATTGCTAATTGGATTAAGTCGTATCTATCTTGGAGTGCACTATCCCAGTGACGTGCTTTTGGGCCTTTCCTTGGGATTTTTAACCTCAGTGGGAATGATCTTGTTCTGGAAGCCTGTGGCCACAATTGTTTCAAGCTGGCGGGTAAGCCTACAGGTGCTTTTGGTAGCCGCTGTGGTTTTCCTCTTGAATCATTTTTCTGGCAGTCACACCTCCTTGAACGGAGCCTTGTTAGGTTTCCTTGTGGGAAGAGTCTTCTGGAATCGTAAAGCCCTGTTTTGGGATGCTGCAGGAACTCCTTTTCAGCGTCTGATTCGATTCCCCGTGGGATTGGTTGTAATAGGCGTTGTCTTTGGTATCATGGAGCTGGCAAAAAATCTTTTTGGACAGCTAGCTGCAAGTCTGGAATTAAACTTTCTTTTGGAATTTTTGCAATTTGCTGGTGTTGGTTTTGCGGTGGTGTATCTTTGTCCTTTGCTTTTTATTCGACTAGGACTTGCTCTACCAAAATCTGGTGAAGAAAAGAAAAACGACTCTGAAGCTTGTTCTACAGGAGGCTGTAAATGAACACTGCTGGCTACACTCCAGAAGAACCCATTGCAGCCATTGCCACGGCCTTAGCTCCTGCTGCCTTGGGAATTGTTCGCTGTACCGGAACTGGTGTTATAGAGCTTTTAGCTAAGGTGTTTTCTCGGCCTAAGGCCTTGTTGTCGGCTGAAGGAAATACCATTGTGTATGGCTGGATAGTGGAGCCAGGGGATGAAGCTGGCGAAAAAGAGAGGCAGCCTATTGATCAGGTGCTGGTGTCTGTGTTCCGAGGTCCCCGTAGCTTTACTGGGGAAGATATGGTAGAAATCAGCTGTCATGGTGGCCCTGGCATGGTAACAGAAATTTTTCACCTTTTGACAAGATATGGATTTCGGGCATCTCTGCCGGGAGAATTTACCTTTCGTTCATTTATTAATGGTAAGGCCGATTTAACCCGCTCTGAAGCTGTTCACGAAATTATCGCCGCCAAAACCGATACCAGCCGCAGTCGTGCAGCAGGACGGCTAGCAGGTGGCCTCTTTCAAGAGTTGGATGCCATCAAGCAATTGCTTCGTGAAACCTTAGCAGGCCTTGAAGCTGAAATCGAATATCCAGAGGATGAAGAAGCCATTGCCGACGCCTTTGATAGCCGTCAGCTGGAGGAGGCCCGCAGTCGCTTGGAGTCCCTGTGTAATTCTTGGGCCAGCGAAAAGCTCTATCAGGATGGGGTGCGGGTGGTGCTGTGTGGTAGAACAAATGCGGGAAAATCAAGCTTGTTTAACACGCTGCTGAAGGAGGACCGCTCCATTGTTTCCGACATTCACGGTACAACTCGTGACTGGATCGAAAGCTGGGTTTCCTTCGCAGGTATTCCCGCTCGGCTTTTTGACACCGCTGGATTGCGAGAAAGCGATGACGAGGTGGAGCGTCACGGAATTCAGCGAACCCAAGACTTAACAGCAGAAGCTCAGCTGATTCTCTATTTGGTGGATGCTTCTGTGGGACTGGTGGAAGAAGACAAGGCTTTTTTGTCAAAGTGGAGTCAGGAGGAAAAATCTACACGTCCTCCGCTAGTACTGGTGCTAAATAAGTGCGATAAGCTGGCTAACTCAAATTCTTATGAGCCAGATTTGAATCAAATGCAGGTAGATGGAATCCTTTGTCTCAGTGCTAAAACTGGTGCAGGAACAGCTCAGCTGGTGGAGGCGGTAAAGGATTTAATTTCTCGTGGTTGTAGCTCCAGCGGTTCTGGTCAGGTGGGATTAGGAACAGAGCGACAAAAAATCTGTGCTCAGGAGGCCTTGGAGTCTATTATTCACGGACTAGAGGTGGCTCATGATGGTTACACCTTGGACGCAGTGGTGCAGGATGTGGAAGAAGCTCTGGAAGCCCTTGGTGAAATCACAGGAGAAGTAACCACCGAGGACATTCTGGATACGGTGTTTAGTAAGTTTTGTCTTGGTAAGTAAATCTTGCCTTTACCAAAAAAGGAATGGCAATCAAGCCAGAAAGGATATTTGCTAGAGGCTGACTTAGCTCCAGTCCTGTAATGCCAAAAAATCGAGGTAGAATAAAAATCAAGGGCAGGAAGAAAATGCCCTGTCTACAGCTGGAAAGAAAGATGCTTTGCTTGTTTTTTCCTGTAACTTGTAGCAGCATATTTGTTACCACTGACAGCGGTAGAAAAGGCAGGGACAGGGCATAAAATCGAATGGCCCGAGTGCCCACCTGTACCACCTCCTGAGCCTTTTGAAAGAGCTGGACCGTGTGGCGGGCAAAGAAAAATAGCAGTAGTGCAAACAGCAGCTGAATCAAGGTGCTTACGAACAAGGTGAAATAGTAGGACTTGCGTACCCGATCAAATTGTTTTGCTCCATAGCAAAAGCCCGCCACAGGCTGAAAGCCCTGGCCAATACCAAACATTATGGAAATGATTACCAAAAATACTCGGCTGGTAATGGAAATACCTGCCACCGCAGCATCTCCGTAGGCACTGGCGTGAATGTTTAGTAACACGTTGGCCACCACCACTAGGCTTTGTCTCAACAAGGAAGCTCCCCCACTGGCACAAATCTTTGGAAAAAATCGTGGCAGGGCGGCGGGCAATAACCTAAAGCTGATTCGTGCCAGCTCCTTGTGGGCAAGGTAGATGGAAAGGAGAATCACAAAACTTACTGCTTGACTGATGCAGGTTGCCACCGCAGCTCCACCAATCCCCATCTTTAGCTTAAAAATAAAAATCGGCTCTAGAATAATGTTTAGAATACCCCCTGTGGATAAGCCTATCATGGACAGTTTTGCCTTTCCTTGGGAACGTAGGAGAATATTCAACACAAAGGCTCCACACATAACTGGTGCTGCAATCAAAATATAGTGGGCAAATTCCTCTGCAAAGGGCAGAATGGTGGCGGTGGCTCCCAAAAACTTCATCAATTCAGTTTTTAGTTGTAGGCCCACAGCTAAAAGAAGAAGCCCTCCTACCAGTGACGAAAAAAAGGCCACTGTGGCAAGATTTTCTGCTTCTTGCAGCTTTCCTTCTCCTAGCTTGCGAGAAATGAGACTTCCTGCACCCATTCCCAGCATAAAGCCCACTGCCTGAATGGTGGTCATGATGGAAAAAACGATTCCCACTGCTGCACTGGCACTGGTTCCCAGCTCAGACACAAAGAACATATCTGCAATGCCGTAAACAGAGGTAACTAGCATAGTGATAACAGTGGGAATAGCCATTTTTGCCACAAGTCGAGGAATGGGCATGGTGAGCATGTAAGAAAGAGCCTGAGATGAGGATTCTGCTTGGGAAGGGGTACTCATGCTTTAAATGTAGTGTGCTTCAAGTCCCGATGCAAATGCTCTGGCGGATGGAACTTCTAAAATACCAGTAATCCCACCACAGCTCCACCACAAATCAAGATAATGGGGTGGAGCTTTGTTTTCAGTAGCAATACAAAGGACACCGCTGCAATGGCAATGCTGGGAATGCTCCGTGCCCAGTCTGTTGAAAGCATGCCATTTTTCAAAGCCATATTCAAAGCGGCATAGAGGGTAATTCCCACCACAAAGGGCTTTAATCCCGTCATCATACCACGGAAATACACTGAGTTTGCCACAACCTTAAAGAAAAAGGCCACAATCAATACCAAAATCAAACTGGGGAGCATAACCCCCAGGGCGGCTGCCAGTACACCAGGGAGACCTGCTAATTCATGTCCAAAGGCTATGGCAAGGTTTATTCCCACAGGGCCGGGAGCAACTCCTGCAATGGCTGCGGTGTTAGCAATAACCTGGGGAGATAATTCAAAACCACGGGCTAAAAGTTCCTGCTCCACCAAGGGAATCATGGTGTAGCCACCACCAAAAGAAAAGAAGCCCAGCTTAAAGAAAATCAAGAACAAGGTTAGTGCCATCGTCGTCTCCGTGCAAAGGTAATAATCAATCCAGTTACAATTCCTAGGGCCACCACTGCTGGCAGAGGTAAAGCTGGCAGAAAGAG
>JAGCMR010000308.1 GCA_017646305.1 Spirochaetaceae bacterium | reverse complement strand
ATTTTATTGAGCTCCTAGCTCCATTATTTGACTTGGAGCTCATTTTTAAAATTTTAGAAACAATGTACCATTTAATTCCAAAGTTGGTTTCCATCTCTATTAGGGATTTAGCATTTATAGACCAACAACTTTCAGACGAAAATCAACCAATTCTCCTTGGGTAATTACGCACAATTGTAATTACTCCGATTAAATTTGCGCCTAGCTATGGCATTTTGTGTGCTGTTTTCGGGCGTTGTTGAAACACAAAAAATTTAAGATAAGGAGAAATAATCATGACTATTCATGAAAAAAAATTGAAAGCAGCTGCAGTACTTGGCAGCACAATGAACGAAAAAAGAATGGAAGAAATCTACAGACACTTCCAGGAAGATATTACCAAAAATATCGAAATGGTTGAGATCGAAAAGGTAATTATTCCACAAGAATACCCTAGATCTCACGACAAAAAGCAGATCGCAAAACTTGTTGCAGCGTTCAGAGCTGCTGGGTACTGCGTGCCGATAATAATCACCAGAGACTTGGAACTAATTGCAGGTAGAGCTAGACTTGAAGCTCTAATCGTAATGAAAGAAAAAATTGTTCCAGCTGTTATACTGGACGATGTTACTCCAGAAGAGCGAATTGCTCTTAGAATTATGGACAACAGGCTATCCCAAGATGGTACTTGGGTTAAGACTGTTCTTCAAAAGCAGGTGAAATCGTTAGAAAAAACGATTTTTACCAAGCAGGTTCTCGGGTTTGAAAACGTTGAACATGAAAAGTTATTCATGAATCTTCCGGAAAAAACTTCAAAAGAAGTTGATCAGGAAGAAGACATTTCGTGGATAGATAAGAACATCCCTCCAAGAGCAAAACTTGGGGATTTATGGAGGTGTGGAAATCACTTTGTGTTCTGCGGCGATGCACTCAAGCGCATATCCTATGAAATCGTCATGAAAGACGAAAAAGCACGGGTATGCGTTACTGATCAGCCTTATAACAGGGATAAAGATGACATCGGCAACAACGGAAAAACTAAGCACGAGAACTTCGTAATGGGGTCAGGTGAAATGAGCGAAGATCAATTCCGTGAATTCATCAAGACTTATATGAGTCTAATGATAGAATTTTCAGTTGATGGCTCATTGCACTACTTATACACAGACTGGCAAGGTCTCTACAGATTGCTTGACGTTGGTTATAAGCAATACACCGAGTTGAAAAACATCGCTGTATGGGTTAAAACACCAGGAATGGGTCAACTTTATAGAAGTTCTCATGAAATGGTGGCCATTTTCAAAAATGGTAAAGCCAAACACACTAACAATATACAGTTAGGAAAGTTTGGTAGGTTTAGAAGCAACGTTTGGGATGAACCAAGCGTACATGCAACCAACCCTGAAACACTGGAACTGCTAAAGTTCCATCCTACTGTAAAGAACTGCGCTCAAATCCACTCAATCCTAGAAGATTGTAGTGAAGAAAATGAAATAGTCCTAGACTGTTTCGGAGGCTCAGGTACAACTTTATTAGCCGCAGAACGTTCAAAACGCCGTGCTCGCTTAATTGAGTTAAATCCAAGGTTCGTAGACGTGATTTTATATAGGTTTGAACAGGAAACTGGGAAAACCGCAAAGTTAGAAGGTAACTATGGAGGACAGGATCATGAATAGTCCAGAAAATAAAAAATTAGAAAATAACTCTAAATTAGTGGGAAATAATAGTAACAATACAAAAAATGAAAGGGATTCCATCATGGAAAGTAAAGAAAACAAATTAGTAGAGAATAAGCCTGAGAACTCTGTTAAAACAGGTACAACAAGTGTTCAGTCAATGACATTAGAAGAGGCTATAAGGATTTTTAAATCAAGTAAACCCAAAGAAAAAGCCTTAGAAGATGCTCCAAAAAGCACAGAAGTTCCTGAAAAGGATGCTGAAAAACACGAAAATGTTTCAGCTAAAAATCCAGAAAAAGGTAAAGAAGACTATGAAGTCGGCTATCAAAAACCACCAAAGAAGCATCAATTTCAGAAGGGAAAAAGTGGAAATCCTGCTGGGCGTAAGAAAAAGCCAATCCCTGGATCACTAATCGAAGCATTGACTGTTGCAGCAAATGAACTTGCAGACGTATACGATCCTGTTACAGAAACATACAGCAAAGTTCGAAAACTAGATCTTCTTGCTTCAAAAGCAATGGATGATGCATTACAAAACGATGGACCGTCTAGAAAATACTTCCTCGACAAATTGAGTAAATTCAATTTCCAGGAGCAGTATAAATACTTGCAGGAAAAAGCTAACCCGAAAGAGGATGAAATAGATCCTAAAACCGCGGCTAAGCTCAAAGGACTCATCTATGATTTATTAGAAGAAAAATCAAAAGCGGAAGGAAATGATTGGTTGGCGGATTAATTCCGCCCCTTCTGCTGTTTTTTGTGTAGCGACACGGCGGCGGGGCTTTAGCCCCGCCGCCTTTATTTTTATTCCCTCTATTTTTATTAAATCTTTTATAAATTCCCTGCTAAGTCTCTTAGGGAAAATAAGCGGAGACTAAATCTAATACTGGGCTGTAGTGAATAGAAATTATCCAATTTCACTGTTAAAAATTTTAGCAGGGAATTTTTCTCTTCACAAAAATTCCGACTAAATTCCGTTCAAAAAAAGGCCATAACTGTCTCCAATTCAGGAATTTGAAGGCGCCAGGACGTCGTGTTTGCGGGGGTTAGACTTTGGCACGATTCGTGCCAGACGGACTTTAGTAAATTTTATTCTGCAAAAGGGTTAAAGGCCTCGGCAGAAGAAACACTCAGCTGCGCAGACTCCGCCACCTGTAGAGAAGGTTAGTGCTAAAGCAAAGTGCTAACCTTTTGTAATTTTAAACCCCGCCAACAGTGGGCTATACGCCGATTGCAAATATACTTTGAGCATAATTATTGAAAAATTTTTAACAAAATTCCGCTCTTTTTATCAAAAGTCTCAAAAGACTTTTTTGAAAGTGGCTTGTCTATTTTCGGTGCATTAAACAATACACCCTACAAGTTACAAGTTACCATTTCATAGGAATTTCTAGAGTTTTAGCATATTTTAAAAGTATTTCTTTATCGACCCCTTTTTCAAT
>JAGCMR010000307.1 GCA_017646305.1 Spirochaetaceae bacterium | reverse complement strand
TGCAAAGGTTCACTGTGACTGCAAGGTTGTACCAGAACAGTATCCTATTATTGGAAAGCACCTTTTGGAAGCAATTAAGGAAGTATTGGGAGATGCTGCCACCGATGAGATTTTGGAAGCTTGGGGAAAGGCTTACGGTGTCATTGCAGATATCTTTATCGAAGTTGAAAAGAAAGAGTACGCAAGTAGAGGATAATAAGTTGCGTTTTTTTTACTTCTTGCTCGGAGTCATAGCTTTGGGATTGGGAGTTCTAGGAATTTTCCTTCCAGTTTTGCCTACTACACCTTTGGTGATGCTGAGTGCCTTTCTCTTGGGGAAATCTTCTTCAAGATTCAATCAGTGGATTACTACTACTTGGGTGTATGAAAAGTATGCCAAGGATTTTGTGGAGCATAAATCCATGTCTTTGGGAAGAAAGATATTTTTGCTTTCTTTGGCTTCTGTAATGTTGCTTTTTCCATTGATTATCTTGGCTCCACTGTGGAAGCTTGTGATTGTGGGTGTTTATATCTTTTTATACTATTATTTTATTTACAAGATAAAAACGATTAGAGCCCAAGATGGTTTGAAGTAAAAAAAAGCATCTTTGGAAGGGAACCTATTTGATATGGTTTCCTTTCAAGATGCTTTTTTTATTATAAAATATCTGCTAGGGTATATGCTGAAAATTCATTAATAAATTTGGAAAGAGCTGCATGACTAATGTTCTTTAACTTGCAGCCCCCAGAAATCATTGGACAATTACTATTAGAAAAACATTCAAAAAGATTAAGATTTTCCTCGGTAAAGGTTAAAACTTCTCCGAGATTAATTTCCTCTGGAGAAAGACCTAATCGTAAGCCTCCAGTTCTTCCTTTGAGAGAAATGATAAAGTCAGTAGACGCCAGCTTATGAATAACCTTTTTCATGTGATGGGGTGAAGTTTCAAGATTTTCTGCAAGCTCATCTACAGTACATAATTTGTCTGTATTGTAGGCTAAGTATATTAAAGCCCGAAAAGCATAATCTGAAAATTTTGATATTTGCATTTTTTCTCCTGTAAAGGACTAGTGTACAATTTTTCACAAATAAAGAAAAGTGTAAAAATATACAATTTTGTAAAAAAGTTAATTTTTCTTTCTACCTTGCTCCCTTCTACAATTTTAGTTATACTGTAAGGATATAGACGGTGTCTTGTTTAGGCAATGTTCACCTTGAGAGGAGAAGATTTTGGCTGATTGTTTTGAGAATCTTATTGTTCAAAAGCTGTCTTTGTTGGTGGAGTTAAATGACCCCATCGATCCAGACTTGTACCAAAAGTTCGATGTAAAGCGTGGGTTACGGTATTCTGATGGCCGAGGTGTTTTAGCTGGTTTAACTCAAATTGGTGACGTTATCGGCTACGATGTAATTGATGGCCAAAAGGTGGCTGTTCCTGGCAAGCTGATTTATCGTGGATACGATGTAGAGGATTTGGTACGTGATACGGTGGCTCGGGATGAATTTGGTTTTGAGCAAACTGCCTATCTTTTGCTTTTTGGAGAACTTCCCACAAAGGGACAGCTAGAAGAATTTCGAACTTACTTAGGTGGACACCGAGCTTTGCCCGACAATTTTACAGAAGACATGATTATGAAGGCTCCTTCTCCAGACATTATGAATAAGCTCTCTCGTTGTGTTCTTGCTAGCTATTCCTATGATGCTAATCCTGATGATTCAGCTATTCCTAATGTGCTTGGACAATGTATTGATCTTGTAGCAAAGTTTTCTACCTTTTCTGCCTATGCTTATCAGGCAAAGCGTCGTTATTGTGACAGAAAGAGTATGTATATTCACAATCCACTCCCAGAATTGTCTACTGCAGAGAATTTCTTACGACTTATCCGTTCCGATAAAAGCTATACCAAGCTAGAGGCTGAAATTCTAGATTTGGCATTGATTCTTCACGCAGAGCATGGTGGAGGAAATAACTCCTCCTTCTCTATTCACGTTGTATCCTCTGCCGATACCGACACCTATTCTGCCATTGCCGCTGCAGTTGGTTCCCTGAAGGGTCGCCGTCATGGTGGAGCCAACATGATGGTTATGGAAATGATGGATGACATTAAGGCCAACGTAAAGGACTGGTCCAATGAAAAGGAAATCAAGGAGTATTTGCGAAAGATTGTTCGAAAGGAAGCCTTTAACCGCACTGGATTGATTTAT
>JAGCMR010000306.1 GCA_017646305.1 Spirochaetaceae bacterium | reverse complement strand
TTCCTGAAGTGATTCGTTTTGAGCTAGCTGAAAAAATATTTCTGCTGTAAAGCCTTCTTCCCAGGTTGCTGTGTTGCTATAAGGATAGATACAAGCTGCTGGATGGAAAAAGCTTACTGTAGCTTCATCTAGGGTGGTCAGGGGATAACATAAAATGGCTGCTGGAATGTTTTTTTCCATGGTCAGAAAGACTTCCTTCTGGCTGGGAGAAACAAATTGGCTGTGGCCACCCGCTTCATTCCAGTAGATGATTTTCCAGCCTGCAAGGGAAGGATGACTTGCTGCTGGATAGTCTGGCAGGGTGATGGTTACTGTTTCTTTTTTCCATCCTGGAAGGAGCTCCTGGGGTTCTAGGGTTTTGCCCGAAGGATGAGAGCAGCTTGTTGCCAGACAAGTGACAGCCAAAACCAATAACACCGCAAAAAAACTGTTCATGGGAGCCATGAGGTGGGGCAAAAAATAAAAAGATGATTGCTTCATATAAATATTATAGGGATGAACAAGAGAAAAACGACGTTTTTTGAAAAAAAATAAGGAAATGGCAGGCCAAGAAAGGGGCTTGAGCTACCATTTCCCACAAAAGACTTACTTGGTAGGTGTCGTTCCAAGGTAAGCCTGTTAGAGACTACTATATTTATTGTCCAGCAGAATTAATAGCTGGAGGATTGTCCTCACTGCGCTGAACATAGGTTTGCTTTGGAAGAATCATAATTTCAACACGGCGGTTCATGGCTCTGCCTTCCGCTGTATCGTTGTCTCCCAGGGGTACCGTTCCACCGTATCCACGGTAGGTAAATTGAGAGGTATCAATTCCACGTCGTTCCATGGCATGAATAATTGCTTGGGCTCGTTCAATAGACAGGTTTAACTCTCCAGTGGGCTTGCCAACGCTGGCAGTGTGCCCCTCGACAGTAACGGTATATTCTTGGGATGCAATAACGGTGCGAATCATTTCTGCCAATTCATCCAAACGAGGCTCTTCTTCGGCCAAAAGCTCGGAAGAATCTGCTACGAATTGCAGGTTCTGGACAGAAATCTGGATTCCCCGTGCATCATCACGAACCTCCACGTCCTGAACCTTATCGTCATAGATGAATTTCTTCAGTTCACGGAGTACTACATAGTAGGCTTCATCCTTGCTTGGTGTTGCTACAGGGTGAATCAACCGTTTTTGGTCCAAAAGGATTACGACACGGCCTTCGTTCAAAAGCTGGATATTTTCTGGAATGGATAAAATCTTTAGGGCATCGCTACGGGAAATAACTGGATCTGTTCTGTTAACTCCGTATACCTTTCGAGCCCGGATACGCAAAGGATCGGTACCGATTCTATCTCTATAACGAGACTCATCATCAGAATAGTCGTAATGAACAATACCATCCTTTTGGGCAATGGCAGCATTGGTCATGTTTTTTTCGTACAGCAGGTTCATGTTGTCGTCCCAGATGGTGGGGAAAAAGCAGGGGTCAACTTGATCCTGAATAAATTCTCCCTGAACAGGTAGGCTACCTCGTGCATCAATAATGATTCCCGTATACCGACGGCTTGCCACCTGCTGAATGGGCTCCTTGGGACTGTATGGATAGCGATGCTTTATCATGAGGATACCGATATTGGCCAAATTCATTTGATGATTCATGCTTAAAGCCAATCCTGTTTGACTGAAAATGGCAGGAGACTTGGAACCAGTTTCGATGATGGATGCAATGCTATCAAAGGAAAGCATGTCATTTACAATCATGTCATTCAGGGTGTAGCTTGCATCTACCTTTAATGACAACAAGGGATCCTTTACGAGAAGTGGCAATTGGCTGTTAATTCTGTTGGTGGCAGTATTTTTTCCTGTGGGAAAGGAAAGATTAGCCTGCTTCATGTCCAAGCTTAGTGTGGAGCTAAAGGTTCGAGTTGTCCAGTCCACACTGCTTTCGGAGCTAACAGATTGCGCCGACAGAGAAAGAATTATACTGAATGAAAAAAGGCAGCCAATAAAAAGCCTGCGTACAATACTTGAATAATAGCGTTTCACGAGTTTCACCTCATTCTATTATCGGTATATACAAGGTCTTCCCAATAGGTAAAATTGCGTTTTCTTCAATGTTGTTTGCGTCACAAATGTCTGCAACTGTTAATCCGTATCGTCGAGAAATGCCCCACAAGGTATCTCCCTGTACTACCTTATAGGTATGCTCGTAGGAAGGAAGCACCATATTGCTAATGGCCTTTTCTACCTCCTCCTTAGTTCCCAAGGGAACACGCAGGGTATATTCCATGGCTGGAGGTGTTCTTCCTAGAATCAGGGCTGGATTTAAAAATTTTAGAATGCTAACGTCAATGTTTAGCTCCTTTGCCAGCATTTGCAGAGGAACGGAGCGTTTTGTAGTTACCTCATCCCACTGGATAAGATCTGCTTCTGTTACATCGGGAAATTCCAGTCCATAATATTCCTGATTAGTAACAATTTCTGCTACTGCAAGGAATTTAGGCACATATAAAATTGTCTGGTTGCTTAATCGTTCTTGGTCTGCCAAATCCCAAAAATTATCCACGCCGCCAGAAGCCTTAATAACTCGCTTTAAGCCACCAGCACCATAATTGTAGGCTGCCAAGGCCAATGCCCAGTCTCCGAACATGTTGTAATTGTCCTGGAGTTTTTTGATGGCGGCATCGGTGGATTTCCAAGGATCAAGACGTTCATCTACCCATTGGTTTTTTTCCAAAAAGGGATAAATGCTGTTTTCCATAAATTGCCAAACTCCCAAGGCTC
The DNA here is from genome assembly GCA_017646305.1 of Spirochaetaceae bacterium. The sequence continues at coordinate 654 of JAGCMR010000306.1, read as the reverse complement.
CCGACCTAGATTTTGCAGTGACCTTGTATTCAGACTCTACCACTGGCAGATATTCCAAGCTGGCAGGCATGTTGTTCAAGGCCAGCTGCTGACGGGCATACATGCGATAGGGCGCTCCTGCCTCCAGTACAGAGGTAAGCCAGCGGATACCAAAGGGCTTTTGGTAGTCATCAAGATATTTCTGGATATGAATATGCTCTGGAGTGTGAATATCCAGCTCCTTTCGTGGAGGTCGCTGGTCTTCTTCCTGATTTTCAGTTTCAGTAGTCTGGTTATCGAGAGTAGTTGTTTCTGGATTACTTGCTGAAACCTCTCCTTGAGGTTCTTCTTCTGAAGTAGAAACCTGTGTTTCGTTTTCAACTTCAGCTTGAGATTTCTCTTGAGAGGAAAATGGAACTGAGGTTGCCTCTGTTGTTGAGGCTTCTTGAGCTACCAGTGGTGTAAGAAAGACACCACTAAGTACCAAGAGAAGGGAGAGTTTTTGTTGTAAAATTGTCATAGCATTTCACCGTAATAGATTCCAGCCCATTCCCAGCGACCGTGAATTTCTGGGTCAATGGGAAAGTTTACCTTGCGGAAATAGAGATACCAGACGGAAACATAGTTGTTCCAGCCCCAAGTCCGAAGATAGGCTTCGTTGGGGTTGGAGGCTTC
>JAGCMR010000305.1 GCA_017646305.1 Spirochaetaceae bacterium | reverse complement strand
TGAAGCTCAGGAAGAAGCTGCCAAGGAAGTTGAAAAGCTGAAGGAAGAGCAGCAGGAACTGAGAGACGCCCAGAAGGAAGCTACCGAGGCAAAGCAAGAAGCTCAGAAGGCTCAGGCAGAAGCCCAGAAGAATCCTAAGGACGAAGAAGCCCAGCAGAAGGCTGAAGATGCTCAGAAAAAGGCCGATGAAGCTCAGCAGGCTGTAGAAGAGCAAAAGCAGGCTGTGGAAGAACAGCAGCAGGTTGTAGAAGAAAAGCAGAAGGAAGCAGAGGAACAGCAGGAAATTGCTGACCAAAAGCGTGAAGAAGCTCGCCACGACCGTGCTGAAATTGCAAAAGATCAGCAGCAGCTGATTGAACAGAGATCTCAGCCAGCTTCCGATGGTGTATTCGGTTTGAAGTACCTTGACGATGAGTATTCTGTATTGGCAAAGCTTGACAAGAACACAGGTAAGTTGTTGAAGGAATCTCCTGTAACAGTAATCCGTGGACGCACTGTATTACCTGCTGACGAAAACTTTATTGCCATTGCTGGTAACAATACTGGAAATGGTGCTGTAAAGCTTGTATTGCTGGATACCGTTAATATGGAGATTGTAGGTCAGAGTAATGAGGTAGCATCAGAAAAGTCCGTTCTTGTTAAGGATGGCTATTCCTACTATGCAGTTATTAAAGATGGTGGAAACTGGCTGATTGGTAAGTATGACAGTAAGCTGACCCTTCAGTTAAAGTCCAAGATTGCCGTTCACGAGGCAACTCCCATTACCTTAACTGAATCTGGCTTGGTTGTAACTGATGCCCAGGGTGTTGTTCGCCTCTTGTCTTATAGCGACTTGAGCATGGTAAAAAAATAAACTGAAGAATAATATATTTTATCAGTTTTAGAAATCTAAGAGAAAGCTGCACTTGAATAAAGTGCAGCTTTTTTTTATTCCATGCCATCTCCCCGTTTGCTTGTAACGTCAATGAATACATGATAATATGACCTAGTTTGTTTGTGTAACAAGTATCATTATAATTTTAAGGATTTTTACATGATCAATTGTCAGAACAAATGGGTACGAGCTGCTATTCCAGCCTTGCTCCTTCATTGCAGTATTGGTACGGTATATTGCTGGTCAATTTTTAGCCAAGAAATTGCAGACTATATGGGTTTTTCCAAGGGTGCAATAGAGTGGGCCTTTAGCTTTGCAATCTTTTTCTTAGGAATGTCAGCTGCCTTTTTAGGAAACATTGTGGAGAAAAACATCCATAAGTCATCCCTTATCGCCACCATCTGCTTTTCTTTGGGAATGGCAGGAACAGGATTTTTCATTTACTATGGTGGACTCCACAAGGGAAGTGTTCTGGCCTTAGTAGGAATTTATATTTTTTATGGCTTTATAATGGGAATCGGCTTGGGAACAGGCTATTTATCCCCAGTGAAAACCTTGATGCTGTGGTTTAAGGATCGTAAGGGGCTAGCCACAGGTTTAGCTGTTGCTGGCTTTGGAGCAGCAAAGGCTATTGCAAGTCCTATTATGCAGGCAGTCCTTGCAGGTTTGGGTGATGGTGGATTATACAAAATGTTCTATGTCCTTGCAGCCGTATATTTTGTTATGATGTTTGTGGGACATCTTTTGCTGGCAAAACCTGCTGATTGGTATGAGCCCCAAACAAAGGGCGAAAAACCAGGTATATTGGCTACCTTAAAAACAAGGCCACTTACAAATTATATTGGTATTTGGCTGATGTTCTACATTAACATTACCTGTGGTCTTGTTCTTATTTCACAGGAAAAAATGATTGTAAAATGTGTAGGTTTAGCAAGACTCGTGGGAATTATCTCTACCATTTCTGCTATCTTTAATACAGCGGGACGATTGGTATTTTCAGCCTGGGCTGACAAATTAAAGGATAGAAATACCATCTACAAACTAATTTTTATCCTCTCTATTGCCTTTACCGCACTAGTTCTAGTAACCAACGGAATCGAAGCAGGAAGTCAGAATATTGTCCTTGCACTATTAGTGCTTTTGTTGATTTTCTTTGTAAACGCAGGATACGGTGGTGGTTTTTCCAATATTCCTGCCCTTCTAGCTGACCACTATGGTATGTCCAGTATTAGTGCAATCCATGGCATTACCCTTTCTGCATGGGCCTTTGCTGGTTTATCTGGCAACCAAATGGCAACCTGGATTGTAGAAAGATTTGGGAAAGAAATCACCACAGCAGAGGGAATTACAGTAAACCCAACAGGATATCAATATGTTTTATTTGCTATAATTATTTTATATGGAGTCGCTTTACTCCTGTCTGCGTTACTAGTTCGTTCAGCTAAAAAGACAACATAACAAAAAACAACTGAATTGCAGCTGTTGTAAAGAAAAACCCGCCACTGAGGGTGGCGGGCGGGAGGGCTTTATTTAAAACTTACTATTCAGGGCTACCACCATCCCAGAGAGTGCCCATTCGTAGTAACATCAGTTCTTCACCTGTCATACTCGTTCCAAAAGTAAAACTAGCATCCTCATATGGAATACCGAACATCTGTACACAAAGATCTTGATACTTTTCTCCTTCATAGAATTCCAAAATCTCTATTTCCACCTCACTTGTTCTTGCCGGTATATCTATCTGATGGAAATGTACCACATCCTCTATTTCCTCCTCAAAAGAAAAATTCCCTTTCGACTCAGACTTTCCACTGACTCTTATCCGCTTTATTCGACGGTTTTCCTTGTACAAATGCCGCTTTAGGGGATTTACATACCCATTGAGAATTACTATCTGGTGCTGTCGGCTATTAAATTTCATCTCCACCTTCATTCCAACAGGATTTTTACTTG
>JAGCMR010000304.1 GCA_017646305.1 Spirochaetaceae bacterium | reverse complement strand
GGTACTGCAAATATTCATGGCAGAAATTGCATCAGTACCAGCGTGGGCAAAGATTGAATTTTGCAAGGTAATTCCCAAGCCCCACAGGGTTTCGTTAATAATAACTGGTAAGGCAATGCGAATGTAACGAGCCACAAAATCAAGGTGATAAGAGAAAAATTCCTTGAACCCTGCTGCTACCTCGTATTTTTTACGGTAGCCCACTGTCACTAAAATAACAAATTCTACGCTGCGGGAAATAACCGTGGCCACAGCGGCTCCCAATACTCCAAGCTCAGGAAAAAAAACAATACCAAAAATCAGCAGGTAGTTCAACAGTCCATTGACTACCAATGAAATCAAGGTGGCCACCATGGGAAGTCGTACATGTTCCGTACTGCGAAAGCCCTGAGCAAAGACAAAACTAATGGCAGTAACAGGATAGCTTAAGGCCACAATCCGAAGATACCGTCCTCCAAATTCCACCACGGCAGGATCCTTTGAATAAAGCCCAATCAAAAAATAGGGTGCAAAAATAGCTGCCAGAGTAAAGAGGGTGGCCACTACAGTTGCCAAGGTTAAGGCCAAGCCCAAGGTTCGCCGAATTCCAGCAATATCCTTTTTACCCCAATATTGAGCCACAAAAATTGCAGCCCCCGAGGAAATGCCAAAAAGCACCATGTTCAGCAGAAAAAAGATTTGATTTCCCAGTCCTACGGCGGCAATAGCCACAGACCCCAGCTGCCCCACCATGATGGTATCCAGCATGTTCACCAAGGACTGCATGAGGTTTTGCAGGATGATGGGTAAGGCAATGGTAATTAATGTGCGAAAAAAATGTGGGGGCAACAAAGGCTCTCTATTTGTCACGAGGAACTCCTGAGTATGGGCTCCATTTTATCACGTCAAAGGGAAAAAAGAAAGTGAGGGGTTATTGTGTTTACAATTCAAATTTAGAAGGGAAACTAGGCTCCTTTCAAAAGGAACCTAGCTTCTAAATCAAGCGAACTAGTTTCTAAAGCTATGTATTGGAGCAGGAATGCGACCACCACGAGCAATAAATTCCTGACAAGAGAACTTGCTTACTGGCAAGATGGGAGCTCCACCTAAAAGTCCACCAAATTCAGCCCATTCTCCAGCACCCTTTCCTGGCACAGGAATAATTCTCACGGCAGTGGTCTTGTTGTTCACCATACCAATAGCCATTTCGTCTGCAATGATACCGCTGATGGTGGAAGCACTGGTGTCACCGGGGATGGCAATCATGTCCAAGCCCACAGAACAAACGCAGGTCATGGCCTCTAGTTTTTCCAGATTGATGGAACCAGCCTTTACCGCTGCAATCATCCCCTCGTCCTCAGACACGGGAATAAAGGCTCCAGACAAGCCACCTACATTAGTACTGGCCATAACACCACCTTTTTTCACCATGTCCGTAAGCATGGCCAAGGCGGCAGTGGTTCCTGGAGCACCAGCTGCTTCTAGTCCCAATTCTTCCAGAATGCGAGCCACAGAATCTCCCACATAGGGAGTAGGAGCTAAGGACAGGTCAAGAATACCGAAATCTACACCTAAACGGCGAGCAGCCTCTGTTCCCACCAGCTGTCCCATGCGGGTAATCTTAAAGGCCATCTTCTTAATGCCATCTGCCACCTCATCAAGGGGCCGTCCCTTGTAAGCCTCGCAGGCTGCCTTAATAACACCTGGACCAGAAACCCCAACAGAAAGCACTGCATCACCTTCTCCT
>JAGCMR010000303.1 GCA_017646305.1 Spirochaetaceae bacterium | reverse complement strand
CCACAGTAAATACTTCATCCAGTGAATTTTTTGTGGAAAGGTGTAGGTAAAGCAGAAATAAAAAAAGGTAAGACTGGTAAAGGGTACGGCAACATACACCAAAGAATAGATTCGTGGTAATAAAACGATACCAGGATACAGATAATACAGGGCCAGTATTAATGACCACAGACCAAAGAAGAAAAGAAAGGTACGTTGATATCCTTGGAAAGGTAAATAAATGGATCTTTGTCTTTTAATTCCCACCAGAAAAAAAGAATACAATGTCTCTAGCAATTGTGTAATGCCAAAGAGGAAGGTAATGTAATTTAATGAAGAGGCAGATGAATTCATCACTGAGTCTCCTTGTGTTGTGCCTTTATTTTGTACATTTGTTCATCAGCATTTTTTATACAATCTTCAAAGCTCGTATCAGGAGTGAGTGCTGTGCTGATGCCGATAGAGATACCTGCCGTATAGGGGGTAAAATTTTGGTGCAGTGCTACCTTTGCTTCGATTTTTTTTGCAATAGTTTGAGCCAGGGATTCAGGTGTTTTTTGTAAAATCACAAGAAATTCATCTCCTCCAAGACGGAAAACTAAATTATATTTTTTGATGTGGCTACAAATCTCGTTATAGCAGGTGAGGATGTATTCATCTCCCTTGGTGTGTCCCAAAAAATCATTAATTTTTTTCAAGTTGTCCAAGTCACACATCAGAAAGGATACTGGGAAAATATCTGGGGAAATTGGTTCTCTTTGCTTGAGCTCTAGGAAATGGCGGTTATAGCACTGGCACAGTGAATCTCTGAAAGCCTTATTTTCCAAGGTAGCAAAAAAATTCTGTATTGAAGTAAGGGGAAATATCATGATGATAGAACCTTGATTTTTATGGTGATCCCCATGCACAATTTCTTGTTCTTGTAGGAAAAACAAGGTTTTATCGTCCTTATGTTGGATGAATTTATGATTACCCTTATCTTGAGATTTCTGCTGTGACGACTCAATTTCAAAAATGGTAAATTGACGAAGTAAATCCTTTTTCTTGAACAAATAACTTTCTTCATTTCTTATGGAAGAAATAAATTCCTTTCCTGTTTTATTAAAGTGAATAATAATATCGTTCTTGTTCAAAATGAAGACAGGAAAGGGGATATTTTCCAATAATGCAGATTGACCTTGAATGATAATTTGTTCGGAGGTGTCATAGTAGAGGGTAAAAAAGAGAAGTACCATGCAGATGGTAATGATAATAGGAGGTACCCAAAAAAATAGCTTGTTATGTTCGTTCAAGGATACAAACATATTCTGGCCAATAAAAAGTAATGCAGCTAGAATTGCCAGCTTACTCCCGATAGTTGATTCACGAGGTTGTTTAATTACCTTGTACAAAAGAATGGTACATCCTAGTAAGGCTGTTCCATAACTATATACAATGTAGACATAATAGAGAAAATTATATTGTTCGAGAATATCTCTGTAGGGAATGTAGATGACCACATTGGTAAAGGTGATGGCATATTTTTGTAATGGCGGTAGGAGAACAAAAAGTGAAAAAATACAGGGAAAGACAAAAATCCACTGCAAGGATTTTATTAAAGGTTTTTTATGAGGAAAGACATATGAAAAACAGAACCGCATAAAGGCTGGGCCACTAAAAGACATAGCGGCATAAATGAAGGCTCCAATATCAGGAAGATGGTTATCTTCTGGGTAGATGAAAAAAATGCTTCCAAAGAAGCCCCATAGTCCTATGGCAATGACAAAAAAAAGAAAATGCTTGGAAGCAGGAATGTGGGATTGTCTGTTAGTACATAGAATGATGAGAATAAGTGCACAAAGGGCTACTATTGCTCGCAATGTTCCTTGCAAGGCTGTGAGATATTGTAATAATGTAATTCTCTCCATAAACGAATATTATAACCCATTAGCTTAAAAAAAACTATCTTTTATCCCAACAAAATCAAGAAAAAGTATGGAAGGTGAAAATAGTTTGGTACAATGGTGAGGTGGTTTTGTGTTGTCTCAACAGTTTTCCAAATACCACCTTCAGAAAACTTTAGTTATGGAAGTGTACCTTTCTGACCTCCGTACATTACAAAATCAGCATGGCATCTCCGTAAGAAAAGAATCGGTACCGTTGTTCTACAGCTTCTTTGTAGGTGGCCATAATCCGTTCCTTGCCGGCAAAGGCACTCACTAGCATCAGCAAGGTGGATTCTGGGGTGTGGAAGTTGGTAAAAAGCTTGTCCACTACTTTAAACTGGTAGCTAGGGTAAATGAAGATATTAGTAGATTTTGTGCCAGATTCCAGCTGCTGTGTTTCATTGTTCCAGGCTGACTCCAAGGTGCGTACAGAGGTGGTGCCTACAGCTAGAATAGGCCGCCCTTCGGCCTTTGCCTGATTAACGGCTTGGGCAGTGTGAGGACTCACAGAATATGTTTCGTAGTGCATGGCATGGTCTTCCAGTCGCTCTGCTCGCACGGGCAAAAAGGTTCCCAATCCCACGTGAAGGGTCACCCAGGCCTTCTGGATACCCAGTCTATCCAGGTTTTCTAGCATTTCTGTGGTAAAATGGAGGCCAGCGGTGGGGCAGGCTGCTGAACCTGTTTCTGTAGCGTAGACGTTTTGGTAGCGTTGACTGTCTTCTGCTGTGTCTTCCCGCCGAATATAGGGGGGTAGGGGAATGTGACCGTTAGCCTCGAACCACTCCTCGGTAATGGGAAAGGAAAAGGCAAGGGTGCGGAATTCAGTGCCTGCATCCGATGGATTTGCTACGATGGTGGCTATCGTTCCGTCTGCAAACTGGTACTGATGACCGCTTTTTTGCTTCTTGGCGTTTTTGACCATGGTTTTCCAAAAGCAGCAGGTGCCTGCTGGTAAGGGAACCTCTGGGGACAGCTGTAATGGCTGGAGAAAAAGGAATTCTGTGGGGCGACCAGTGGTGTCCTTGAGACCATAGACACGGGAGCGACGTACCTTTGAGTTGTTAAACACCATCAAGGCATCTTGTGGAATAAGCCTTGGTAAATCTGCCATCTGATGATGGGCCACCTGTCCTGTAGCCCTATCAAGCAGCAGCAGGCGGTCTTGGCCCCGCACCTGAGGTGGGTGTTGGGCTATAAGCTCTGGTGGTAAATCAAAATAAAAGTCTTTCGTCAGCATGGTATCGTCCCTGTACTCCAAGATGTTTGTATGCTTTTTCTGTAACAATGCGACCACGGGGAGTCCGTTGCAAAAGGCCACATTGAATCAAATATGGTTCGTAGTAATCTTCCAGTGTGTCCATGGATTCCCCAATGGAAATGGCCAATGTTTCTGCACCTACAGGCCCGCCGCTAAAGTTCTGGATAATGGAAAGGAGAATTTCCCTGTCGTAACGCTCCAGCCCAAGGGAGTCAATTTCCAGACGCTGAAGTCCCAACTCTGCAATTTCCTTGGTGATGGTGCAGCTGTAAGGGCCGTCGGTGGGATTCTTGGTTTTGCTCCCCATCACCTGGGCAAAGTCTCTGATTCGCCTGAGTACTCGGTTTGCCACACGAGGGGTTCCTCGGGAGCAGCCTGCCATCAGTAAGGCTGCATCTTGGTGGATGTTTACCTCTAGGATATTGGCAGAGCGCTTTATAATTGCAGCAAGCTCTTCTGTGGTGTAAAAACTGAATCGCTGTACAATGCCAAAGCGGCTAATAAGGGGGCTAGACACCATGCCCGCCTTGGTGGTGGCGCCCACTAGGGTAAAGCGAGGAATGGGAATGCGAACAGTGCGGGCTGCAGCTCCCTGGCCAATAATCCAGTCAAGCTCGTAATCTTCCATGGCAATGTAGAGCATTTCTTCTATGGCGGGTTTGAGGCGGTGAATCTCATCAATAAAGAAAACCGTGCCTTCGGTAATGGTAGAAAGGATGCCTGCCAAGTCCTTGGGTTTTTCCAGAGCTGGGGCACTGGTAACCTTGAACTCGGCTCCCAATTCCTGTGCAGTAATCTGGGCTAGAGTAGTTTTTCCTAGGCCTGGAGGTCCAATGAGAAAGAGGTGATCCATGGCTTCTCCACGGCTTTTGGCAGCTTCAATACAGACGGCAAGATTTTCCTTTACCATCTTCTGTCCTAAAAACTCATTG
>JAGCMR010000302.1 GCA_017646305.1 Spirochaetaceae bacterium | reverse complement strand
GTGATATCTGGAATATGGCGACCTTCCTGCCACACGGAACCAGAAAATTGCAGGAATTGGCTAGTACCAGACAAGGTTTCTAAAACCTCTGGAAGAACTCCTTCTGCAGTAACAGGAAGAAAGGTGGCTTCATCAAGATACAAGGGAGCTTCCACAAAGATCCAATCCTGACTCTTATCTTGAAAAATAGCCTTGGAATAATAGCCTGTTTGTCCAAACTGGTTTGTTCCTGCCACTCGTAGCTCACGGCTAGCATTACCACGACCATTTTGCAGGATGGTAATGTGCTTGGTGATGCGAGCCTGACCTTCCAGGGGAATTGCAGGCTGCTGAAGCCAAGGCTCTGAAGGCAATCCCCAGGGAGAATAATTGGAAAGATACTGGGTGCCATCGTATTTTTGAGGTAGTTTTTCGTAGGTGTATTTGAAAAACATAGGATCACAGCCCAAGGTGTCAAAATCAGCAAGTCGAGTGTACATAGTGCCAGCCTTGTTAATGACAAACATGGTGGAGGCACTGACGCTGAGATTTTCTGCAATAAAGGTACCTGATTCAGGGCCTTGGATGCTACGGCTAAAATCTGCAGGGAGGCCAGAGTCCGTAAAACGAATGTGCTGGCCGTCTTCCGTTAAGAAATAGATGGTTTCAATGCCCATGGTGCCATAGTGGTGGGGATTGCCAAAAATATCCTCGTGCCACAGTACATCCTGGCGACGAGCTCCCATGGACCAGGCCCGCTTGTTTTTTACCAGCTGGTTCTGTACCAAATGAACTCGTTCAGGAAAGCCAAAATCTGCCAACCACTGAAAGGGTTTTCCAGGCCCATTATCGTTAGTAAATAGCTGGTACATGCCTCCCTCTGAATCAAAGGCCACAAGGGCATCGGCATCGGCGGTAATTTCTACAATTTCCTCAGGAACAAGAAATGCCCCAGATTTTTTGGGAAAGGGAAGTCCTGTTTCACATAAAAGCTGCCACTCAGTTTCATCTATGCCAGGATTACTGTACTGGGCAGTGGGCATGAGCTTGTAATAAATCAGTCCATCCACCAGACAAAACTGGTAATCCCGACAAAAGGTTTGGGTAAGAGTTTTGATATACACCTGCTGAGGCAAAAAACCGTTCACATTGTAGGAAGCATCCAGCATGTCCAATGGAACTGCTGTTTGATGATAAAAGCTATCTAGTTGGACAGTACTGCTAGAAGGTGCAACGGTACAGGCAGAACAAGCCAGAAAAGAAAAAAGTGAAAGGCCGAAAAAAATTCCAGTAAAAAAAACATTCCTCATACTTTTACTGTAAGAGAAAGAGATTCCCAAAACAAATTTCAGTCTCTATTCATGAAAGAAAAGAATCTTGTACAAACTAATAGAAGAAAGTATAGTTGATCCATGAAAGACGCATTTATTCAGGTAGCTTGTAGAGAGGAAAACCCCAACTGGCAGCAAGCCATTCAGCGGCAACATGAATTGTATTCTAGAAACAACGATATTCGCACCGAGTTTGAGCGGGACTACACTCGCCTCCTCCACTGCGAGGCCTTTCGTCGACTAAAGCACAAAACCCAGGTGTTCTTTGCCCCAAAAAACGACCACATTTGCACCCGCATGGAACACGTCTTTCACGTGGCATCGGTGGCATCCACCATTTCCAAGTACTTAGGCTTGAACCAACAACTGGCCTCTGCCATTGCTCTGGGACATGACATAGGTCATGCTCCCTTTGGCCACTTTGGAGAAGAGTGTCTGAATAAGCTTTTGCCACAAAAGCCAGGCGAAAATGCCCCAAAACGATTTTGGCATGAACGAAACAGCCTCTTTTTTGCAGACTACATCGAAACATTGCAGGACCCAGAAGGCAGAGCAAAGAACCTGGACTTAACCTACGCTGTGCGGGACGGCATTGTGTGTCATTGCGGTGAGGTAGACGAAAGTGGCATTCGGCCCCGCAGTCAAGCCCTATCCCTCTACGACATCAAAAAAGCAGGTAGCGTTCAGCCCTACACCTGGGAAGGCTGCGTGGTAAAGCTTTCTGATAAAATCGCCTATCTTGGCCGTGACATTGAAGATGCCCGCCAGTATCACATTCTGGATATGGGAGCCTATCGCCAGCTAAGGGAAATTGTGGGAGAATGCTTTGGCTTTCCCGCCACAAAAACAGGAAAAACCGTCAACACCACCGTCCTTATCAATGATTTGATTGTAGACCTGTGTCAACAAAGCTCCCCAGAAGCAGGCTTGGTATTTTCACCTGCCTACTTTAAATTTATGAAAAAGCTTAAGTCCTTTAACTTTGCCAACATCTACAACCACTGGCGACTCCAAGAGTTTGAGCATTATGCCACAGTGATTATCCACACCATCTACCGATTGCTGTGCCAGACCCAGCCCTTTGTTCCCAGTCAGAAGGTGGGATTTTGCCTCAAGCAATATCCCCTGCTGAGCGCCACCTTTGAAGACTGGTTGATAAAATACACCAGCTATGATCTTGAAAAACGGGCTTTAATCAAATTCGATTCCATCAAACCTGTGTTCGATCTGTCCCAACCAGACAGCTTTAACAAGTGCGTCATCGAATTTATTTCTGGCATGACAGACCAGTTTGCCATTACCATTCACGAAGAAATTATTAGTTTTTAGTCACCTTCAGCCCTCTTTCCAAAGGGGGCTTTTTTCATTATCATTTTAGTATGAACGCAATTATTACCGTAGTTGGAACCGATCAAGTGGGCATCATTGCCAAGGTGAGCAATTTCCTTGCTCAGCATAGCATTAACATAGCAGATATTAGCCAAACCATTCTTTCTGGCAACTTTGTGATGATGATGATGGTGGATTTATCTGCCACAAAGCTCCCCATGGAAGAGCTTCGCACCGCCTTAAATGAGCTGGGGCAGCAGCTTTCAGTTTCCATCAACATCATGCACGAAAAGGTTTTTAGTGCCATGCATCGAATTGAGGGTATATTCATG
>JAGCMR010000301.1 GCA_017646305.1 Spirochaetaceae bacterium | reverse complement strand
TTTAGTACCTGCAGGGTTTCTCGTGTTTCAACTCCTTCTGCCACCAGCTCCATGTTTAGCTCCTTTGCCATGCGCACAATGTTTGTCACCACAATCTTTGACTGGGGATTTTGGAGAATGGTATCAATCAGGGACTTATCCAGCTTCAAAACATCGAATTTCAAATTTTCCAACAGGCTTAATGAAGAATATCCACTGCCAAAATCATCGATGGAGGCAGAAAATCCCTTTTCATTCAACACACGAATAGCCTTGTCCAGCATTTTTTCATCTTCGTTATAGGCTGTTTCCGTAAACTCAATTTCAATGAGATGGTGGGGAATCTGCCAGTTGTCTACAATATTGCAAATTCGCTTGCCAATGTCTGGCATGGTAAAGTTCTGCTTGGAAAAATTGACGGAAACCTTTACTGGCTCCAAGCCCTGCTGAATCCACGTGTCCATGGTGTTGCACACTTGGTTCAAGATGTAAAAGTCCAGCTGCTGAATTAATCCTGCAGACTCACAGATGGGAATAAAGATGCTAGGAGGAACGAATTTCCCGTCTTTTTTCCAACGGACAAGGGCTTCTGCACCCTTAAGCTTGTGGTCATGAACCCCTACCTTAGGCTGGTACACAATCTCAAATTCCTTGTTAGCCAGGGCCTGGGGAATTTGTTGGATGTACATCATGGGACTCAAGGCTGAATCCACGTTGGATTTATTGTAAATGACTGTTTCATTGTTAAAGCCTTGATTTTTCATGGCACTAGCAGATAACAATGTCCGTGCAATTTCGGCAAAGCTTTCCTCTGTTCCATCTGGATCGTAGGCACCACTGCGTACTGTAAGCTTTAGGGGAAACTTTGTATCCTCCGTTAAGGTGGTAAGCATAAGATTGTTAATCAGGAAGATATAGTATTTTAGATGAGGCTTGTTCAATATGGCCACAAATTTGTCTGCCTCTACGTGGAATAGCTGTTCCTCTGGCTCTAAGTATCGCTGGGCTGCCTGACTAAAGTCCACTAAAATACTATTAGCCCTTTCATAGCCAAATCGAGTGTTAAATGAACCAAAATGGTTGATGTCCAGCAGCACGTACACATAGTTGGCAAAGGTTTTGTCTTGAAATAACTTTTCTCCCGCCTTAAATAACATAGCCTTGTTGGGAATTCCTGTAATAATGTCTGTGGTAGACATTTTAATCATCACGCCTTGCTGATACTGGGTACAGCTGTAGATAGTGCTATATCCTCGTGCAATAGCCTCTGCCATGTTGGTGCAGGTTTTGTAGCCGCAATCCTGACAATTTATAGTACGGCTTACCTCTGTAGTTTTATAAAGCTTTTGGAAAACCTCCTCCACCTCTTCTGGTGTCACTTTCTTTTCTGGAATCCGCAGGGAATTGAATTTCCGCTGAAAATCCTGAGCAGAAAGGCTGGCAAATTTTCTTTGTAAAAGCTGTAGCCTTCTTTTTTCAGAAAGGCTACCGTTGTAGGGGTTATCCTCACGAGTCATACTAGGAGCTTTTCTAGCTTGCAGCTTATATTCTGTGAGAATATCCTTTAGATGACATTCCTGGGATTTTGTTCCTGTTCCTAAAAGACAGCCATGCTTGCAGTCAAGAAAATCGATGAAGATACTCTCTTTATTTTCCCGAAGCAGATGAATCAAGGAGCCGTCTCCTTCTCCTAGGGAATCGATTCCAGTAAGCTGGATTCTCATATCTGCTGTGCCCAAAAAATGATCTAGATTTTCTTTTAAACCACCAGGAAAATATAATCGTCCCCTAGGTCCGATTCCCAAAAGATTGAGCTGGCTGGAATAAGCTGAAATATCTTGATCTCCAATAGCCTTCATCAATTCTGTAATCGTAACGTGATAGGTAATGACATCCTGAGTTTCAGGGGAGGTGATTTGATCATAATCTGCAATACAGGGACTTAAATACACAAGACGATCTTGTATATTACGATATTTTCTTAGATAGATTGCAAGACAAACAGATGGGGTGTGAATGGGTACCAGATTTGGAATAAGCTCTGGCTGAACCTTTTCCACATAGTTTACCAAGGCACTACAGGTAGAAGAAATCATGGGACCAGTATGCTCTTGGAGGTAATTTGTATGGGCCCAAGTAACAATATCTGAACCAGCAGCTGCATCAAAAAATTTCCTCACTCCGAGGGAACGAAGATAACCAAGAATCTGAGAGGCTTTTTCTGGATATTGGAGCCACAGTACAGGAGACACAATGGCAGAAATGGGTTGGCCTGATTGTAAGTCCTCAAAAAAACGTTTGGTATCATCAACGTATTCTCGTGCTGACTGAGGACACCCTTCCAGACAATGACCGCAGTGGATACAACGGGTGTTATCCACCAATATATAGCGCTGTCCGTTTTGATGAGCTGCAATATTGGCTCCCGGAACTGGACAGGATGCTATACATCTATTGCATCCAATACACTTTTCATTGGTGAAAATAACTTGTTTTTCCAACTGTTGCATTAAATAGCCCCCAAGGGATTTTTTTTCACTCTATGGGAAAGGTGTGGTTTTGTCAATAAGTGTTTTATTTCATACTAAAACTATAGGAAAAATGTGTTTTACCCCTTCCATTTTATCTTTAAAAGAAGTATATTTTATTCATGGATTGGGAAAAACTTTCTATGCCAGAGCCAGGTTCCCTTGTTGCAGTGGGAATGTCTGGTGGTGTTGACTCTACCTTAGTAGCCTTATTGTTAAAGGAACACGGCTGTACTGTTGTGGGAGTTACCATGTCCAGCTGGGCCAATGATCTTCCATTACCTCCTTCTGCAGAAGGGGTTCGTGGTTCTTGCTATGGTCCAGATGAAGCTATTGATATAGCCCAATGTCAGGCTTTTTGCCAGCAGCAGGGAATCGAGCATCACGTGATTGATGTGCGGGAAGCCTATCACCACCATGTGCTTGATTATTTCAAGGCGGAATACAGAAATGGTCGCACTCCTAATCCCTGCGTAAATTGCAATCCCAATGTAAAATTTGGGGCCTTGTTAGATGGTGTTCGAGCAAAGGGGATAGATTTTGACTATTTTTGTACCGGTCACTATGCCACCTTGGTACGCCCAACAGAGGACTTGCGACTTATCTACGGAGATGAGGTGGATTCCCAGGAATCAGTGAGACCGGTTATGATTTCTGCTGCCACCGACAAGCGGAAGGATCAGACCTATTTCTTGTGCCGTGTTCCTTCTGCTACCTTGGAAAAGGTTCGTTTTCCCCTGTCTGCCTACACCAAGCAGGAAGTATATGCCATGGCCCAAGAGCGAGGCCTGGCAGCAGCCTCCCGCAGTGAAAGTCAGGACTTTATTCCAGATACTTATCTGGATATTATCTTTTCCGACCAAATTTCTCAGCCGGGAGACATTGTAAATTTGGCGGGAAAAAAGCTAGGTGTCCATCGTGGCATCCACCATTATACCATCGGCCAGCGGCGAGGATTAGGAGTTAGCTCCAATCGTCCCCTCTATGTTCATTCCATCGATTCCCAAAAGAATCAGGTGGTACTGTGCGACGACCAGGACCTTCTGTGTTCTGGCTTGGTGGCCGAAAATTGGGTGTGGGCAGGTGGTTACCAGCCCAAATCAAGTTTTAAGGGACAGGTAAAGATTCGCCTTGCCTCTCCCGCCGCCTCCAGCACCATTTACCCTGTTGGAGACGGTTCCTATCAGATTATTTTTGATGAACCACAGCGGGCAGTTGCCCCAGGCCAGTCTGCTGTAGTATATTTAAATGGAATTATTTTTGGAGGCGGGATTATTTCCCGAGAAATAAGATGAATCGTATTTATTTTGATTATAATGCTACAACCCCTCTTTCCAAGGAGGTCTATGATTTTTATGTCAAGGAATTGGCTGAATATGCCAATGGTTCAAGCTTGCACCAGGAAGGTCGAGAGGTTGCAGCTACCATAGAACAGGCTCGTCGGCAGATTGGAGCCTTGGTAAATGCCAATGCTTCTGAGCTTGTATTTACTTCTGGTGGCTCTGAGTCTAACAATATGGTATTTAATACCATGGTGGAGCTATCCAAGAAGCGGAACAACAAGGTTATTGTTACCACTGCTATCGAGCATCCCTGTGTTCTGGAAGCTAGCCGTCGCTTGGAAAGTCAGTTTGGCTTTGAGGTAATTTATTTGCCTGTTGATGATGCTGGTATTGTAGATATGGAAAGCTACAAGAAGGCTCTGGAAAAGAAGCCTCTTCTTGTTTCTATTATGACTGCCAACAACGAGATTGGAACTATTCAGGATATCAAAAGCCTTTGTACCATGGCTCATGAGGTAGGCTCCTTGTTCCACACTGACGCTGTTCAGGCTGCAGGAAAGATTCCCGTAGATTTTAAGGATTGGGGTGTGGATTATGCCACCCTTTCTGCCCACAAGATTTATGGCCCCAAGGGTGTGGGAGCCTTGTATGTTAAGGAGCGTACTCCCATCGAAGCTTTGATTCGTGGTGGTCATCAGGAGCATGGACTGAGAGCTGGTACTTATAACGGTCCTGCCATTGCAGCCTTTGGATATGCTGCTGAATTGGCCGGCAAGGAATTGGCTGAGTATGCTGCATTTACTGGCAAGCTTCGCCAGCAGCTGAAGGATGGGCTTTTGAAGGCTATTCCAGGAATCCGCATCAACGGCCACGAAACAAAGGTTCTTCCTAACACCTTGAACGTGTCCTTCCCTGGTGCCGAAGGTGAGGCCATCCTCCTGTACTTGGACTTGTTGGGTGTGGCCGCTTCCACAGGTTCTGCCTGTGCCTCTGCCAGCCTTGATCCATCCCACGTGTTGATGGCCACAGGTCTTGGTCCTGAACTAGCCCATGGTTCCATTCGCTTTAGCTTTGGAAAGTACAATACCCCAGAAGAAGTAAATTTCGTGCTGGAGAATTTCCCTCCCGTTATTGAGCGCTTGCGGAAAATGTCCACCGTATCATATACAGAATAATAAGGAAAGGAGACAAGAAAAATGCAAGATTGGTTGTATTCAGATATTGTAAAAGAGCACTTCATGAACCCTAAAAATGTTCTCATGGAGGATGAAGCCCAGTGGCCTTGTGATGGTCGTGGAATTGTTGGTAACATCAAGTGTGGTGACCAGATGTTGATTTTGTTGCGGATTAAGGATGATGTTATTGAAGATGTTCGCTGGAAGACCTATGGTTGTGCCAGTGCCATTGCTTCTACCTCAATCCTTTCTGAGGCCTGTAAGGGCATGAAGATTGATGAGGCCTACAAGCTCAA
>JAGCMR010000300.1 GCA_017646305.1 Spirochaetaceae bacterium | reverse complement strand
TACATCAAGAATGGCTCGGTCTCCCACCAGCATGTTCAGCACGGACTGGGAAATGTCACGGATGGTCTTGGTTCTATCCTTTACATTGAAAAGCCAAGCTGCAGGATCTACAATCTTGTACTGGATAATCCATTCCACATCTACAATGTTCAAGTCACCAGTAAGCATACGAGATTCTGAGGTGATGTTATTTTCGTAAATTCCCTTTGTTCCAGAGGAGGAAATGGTTTTGAATCCAAACTGCTCTGTTTGTACCACATTTGCTGGCACGTTGTAGTTTTTGTCAAGACCAAAGGGTAGCTTAAACTGCAAACCGGCTCCCACCGTTCGAGAATATTTTCCCAAGCGAGTTACTACTGCCTGCTCTGTAGCGTCCACTACAAAAAAGCTGGTAAAACCAGCAACAATTGCCACCAGCACTATTACGGCTGTTACTACTGTAGTAGGCTTCAGCTTTAAGTTTTTTCCTGACTTAAAAGGATTTTCCTTCATCCCTTTCCTCCATTTATTATATTTACTGTATTGAAGATACTAAGAGTAGGGGATAAAAACAAGTGGCATTTTGAAAAACATTTATTGTAAAATTTTTCCATTGTATGATAGTATAGAACAGAAAGGAGGACGCTATGGCACAGGATAAGCTAGTACAGGGAAAGGAACCTATTCTACCTAAAAAAAGAGGAAGGATAGATAATCCAGAACCTCCCATCATGGAATCTGAAAAACAGAAGGAAAATTCCAAGGGGAAAGCTAGGGCTTCCCGCAAGCTTCGAAATCCTAAAAGTTCCAAGAAAAAGTCCTTTTTTCATAGATTTTTTAAAAAGCTTTTCCTTTGGCTTTTGCTTATTGCCATTATTTTGGTGGCGCTTTTATTCCTGTGGCAAAAACTTTCCAAGGTAGAAATTGAAAAGAAATATGCACTGGTAAGTCAGGAGCTCCAGTATTGTTCAGAGCTTACTACTGTTAAGATTAATTACAGTGACATTGTTACTCTAAAAAAATCTGCAGTAATGGGCATAGCAAAAAGCTATAGCATCGTGAAGTTTTCTGGTGTAATCCGTTGTGGCATAGAGAACTTGGGTGAAAGTCGCATGTATATTGATGAAGATGGAAAGGGAATTACGCTACGAATTCCTGCTGCCAAGGTTTTAGGCAACGACATTCAAGAAATTTCTGTCTTTGATGAACAGCAAAGCATCTTTGTTCCCATTACCACACAAGAAGTTCTAGAACAAGTGGAGCTTGCACGGGAAGAAACCTTGAAAAAGACTTTAGATTCAGGAATTTTGGCTGAGTCGGAACAGCAAGCACGAGCACTGCTCACAACAATTCTTTCCAACATGGGATTCCTGCGGATTGATATACAGAACTAGGGGAGAAAATTATCTTTACTTTCTCCATAAACTTTATTATTTCTAGAGTGTTCTTTCCCTTAAACTTGACAGTTTCCGTCATTTCCCATTACAATTACAGAATGGCTTCTTCTATGGTAACGAGGAATATTTACTGTGTTTGCCTGTCACTGTACAAGAAAAAGCCTTTAGTGATTTTTTGTGGAAACATCGTATACAATAGTTGTGCCAGATCAAGACTTGTTAGCAAAATTGTGTGGCACCAATGACAGTAATTTACATCTCATAGAAAAATATCTTGGTGTACCTGTATTTACCCAGGGAAATGAAGTTTCCCTCGGTAAGGCAGATGACCAGGTTATTCGTCAATTCCAGCACATTGTAGATAGAATCACAGACGAGGCTGCAGCAGGCTTTGACGTGGGGCCAGATCTCATGGCATCCATCCTCCAGCTGAATCAAGATGGCCAAAGGCCCGAGGATTTTCGTGACTGTGGTATTATTATCAGTGGTGCAGTAAAGAAGGTGTATCCCAAGACCACCAACCAGCTGCATCTAGTAAAGGCCCTCCGTTCCAGTGACATGGTATTTTGTACTGGTCCTGCTGGCTCTGGAAAAACCTTTTTAATGATGGCAGAGGCTCTGCGACTGGTGCTTTCCGGTCAGGTCCGTTCCTTGGTGCTGACCCGTCCTGTGGTGGAGGCTGGAGAAAGCCTTGGCTACCTGCCGGGAGACTTGGAACAAAAAATCAATCCCTATCTTCGTCCCCTTTTTGACGTTATTAACACCCTCCTTCCTCCAGGCTTTGGAAAAAAGCTTATGGAAAGCGGGGTAATCGAGGTAGCTCCCTTGGCCTATATGCGGGGCCGTACCTTGAACAATAGCGTTATTCTTTTGGATGAGGCTCAAAATACAACACGGGAACAAATGAAAATGTTCCTTACCCGCATGGGAGAAGGGTCAAAGGTTTTTGTAACTGGAGACATCACTCAGATTGACTTACCACGACGGACCCCCTCTGGGCTGGTGCATTGCTTGGAAATCTTAAAAGATATTCCAGAAATCGCCATGATAACTATGGAGTCTAGCGACGTGGTAAGAAACGAACTTGTAAGGAAGATTGTACAAGCCTATGAAGACAACAAAAACGAAGCAGAATAAGGCAAATTTTCTGTACATCCGTGATTCCATTAAAGGATTCTTTTCTAAAAACTATGGTCTCCTCATTGTTTTTGCCCTAGCTTTTATTTCTTGTGTTTTAATTTCTTTTTTCGTTATTTCATCATCAGAAACCGTTCTATCTTTTACTACAGCTGAATATGAGGTGGGACAAATTGCTGATCGAACTGTTATTTCCGATGTGAGTCTCCCTCCTGACGCACGTCATCCTATTTCTATTGAGTCAGGAGAAAAAATTATACGAAAAGGCTTTCCTGTAACAGAAATTGGTTTAGCAAAGTTGGAAAAATTAGCAGATGCCCCAGAATACATCGATTACGAGGCGCTTTCTGATTCTATTTTGTTCCTGATGCTTCTTTCTGGTCTTATTTTTTTCCTCTATAACCCAATTATTTGTGGAAGGGCCGTTTCTCTAAAAGAATCCATCCTTTTGGCCGTATTTTTTGTGGCAACCTATGCTTTAGCAGGCTTTGGTAGTTTAGTTCCCCCCTTTAGCTTGTCCTACAATTTGCCAATTATTATTCCCAGTACCTTCTTTGTTTTGATTGTAGTGGTACTTTTTGGGCAAACCCATGGTGTTATTTTTTCCTTTATACTAGCTTTTGGTGTTTTAAATACAAAATATGACAATATTATTCCCTGTTTATTTGTATTGGCCTCTAGCTTATCTGCCACCCGTATAGTCAGAAATATTACTCATCGTATTGATATGGTAATGGTTTCCCTATTGTTGGCCATCTTGAATGTGGTATTTATGCTCACCCTAAAAATCGTGTTTTTGTCAACCTTCACCAACATGATTTTTACCTTGTTGATGGTTTCCTTAAACGGATTTATTTCAGGAATTTTAGCCTTAGGTTTTCTTACTCCCTTGGAGTATTTGCTGAATACAGCATCTACCTTCCGCTTGATGGAATTGGGTGATACTCGAAACCCCATGCTTCAGGCTTTAATTACCAAGGCTCGAGGAACCTATAGCCACACCATTATGGTGGCAGAATTGGCAGAAAAGGCTTGTCGTGCCATTGGTGCCAACGACCGTCTCGCCCGTGTGGGAGCCTTGTATCACGACATTGGTAAAATGGATCAAAGTGAGTATTTTGTGGAAAATCAAATGGGTGGCGAAAATCCCCACGATGCCCTTAAGCCCAGCATGTCTGCCTCAATTTTGCGTGGTCACTTGAAGAAGGGCATAGAAAAGGCTGAGCAAATGCGTCTTCCCCAAGAAGTAATTAATATTATCGGCGAGCATCACGGCAATGGAACCATCTATGGCTTTTACATGAAGGCAAAGGAAGCAGATCCCAATGTCAGCATGGAAGAGTACAGCTATCCTGGAAATCCACCCTCCTCAAAGGAATCTGCAGTGGTAATGTTGGCAGATACAGTAGAAGCTGCTTGCCATACCTTGGAGGATCCTTCTGTTCCTCGCCTAAAAAAATTCATTCACGAATTAGTTTTAGGAAAGGTGAGCCACGGACAGCTAGACAATGCCAACATTACCTTTAGGGATTTGTCCACTATAGAGGAATCCTTTGTAGACGTATTAGCTGGTTATTATCATTCTCGCATTAAATATCCAAACCAAAAGGACCCTGATGAAAAGGAGCCTGCAAAAGAAACTAAATCAGAAGAAAAGGTGGCAACATGAGTACATCAACTATAGAATTTGCATCATTTGAATTTGATCCAAAATCATGCAGTATTCCCTCTAATACCCAAAATCTCATCGAAATTTCTTGTCATGAGGATATGGCACAGGAGCCACAGTGGCTTCCTAAGATTCTTCCATTTTTAGAAGTTGTTTTGAAAAAACTCCAGCTTTCTGGCTGGGAGCTTTCTGTCTTGTTCTGCAAGGACGACTTTATTCAGGAGCTGAACAAGAATTATCGTCAGCTAGATATGCCCACCGACGTGCTTTCCTTCAATTCAGGTAGTACTTATCAGGATGAAGAGGGAGTGGAGTGGTTTTCTGCTGGTGATATTGTTATCAGTGTAGATACCCTGGCAAAAAATGCTGTGGAATTTGATGTTTCCCAAGATCAGGAGTTGAAGCGGCTGTTAATTCACGGTATTTTGCATCTTTCTGGAATGGATCACAGCGATAATTCTCCAGAGCAACCCATGCTTCAGTTCCAGGAAATTGTTTTGCAAGATTTTATAGCGGAAAGTGATATAATTATCACAAAATAAGCCGAAGGATAAAATAATGGGGTTATTCAATATATTTAAACGAAAACATAAAGATGGTCATTACGAATCTAATTCTCGGGATCACGCTAGAGACGAAGAGGCTGTGTCGGAGCAGCAGCAGCTGAATGAAGAAAAGCGAGACATGATTCGGGGAATCGAGGAATTGGCAGAAACCTCTGTAAAGGAGGTTATGATTCCTCGTATAGACGTGGATTTTTTGAGCTGTGGTACACCTCAGGATGAGCTTTTGGAAAAAATTGCCGAAAGTGGCCACTCTCGGTTTCCTGTATACAGCGAGTCCATAGATAATGTGATTGGTGTACTCTATGTAAAGGACTTGATTGCAGCCTTTGCCCGCCACGAAACCATCGATTTGGAAAAACACAGCCGAAAAGCCTTCTTTGTGCCAGAGTCCAAGCGTATTGATAGCCTTTTGCGGGAGTTTAAGCGTCGTCATGTGCATATTGCCATTGCCATCGATGAGTACGGTGGAGTTTCTGGTATTGTCTGTATGGAAGACATCATCGAAGAAATCGTAGGTGATATTCAAGATGAGTTTGATAACGAACGGGAGGATGTGATTCCCCTCGGTGACAATATCTGGCTCTGCGATGCCCGTGCTAATTTGGATAATTTGAATGAAACCATGGGATCTAATTTTCCCAATGAGGAATTTGACACCTTGGGCGGTTTTGTTTTCGACTTGTTCGGGAAGATTCCTGTAAAATATGAGAAAGTATCCTGGCAAAATTATGATTTCATTGTTCAGGATATGGAAGGTCATCGGGTTAACGTTATTAAGTTGATTCGTCATGTTGGAGATACAGAAGAATGAAAATGTTTTTTTCCAGTGAAACCAAGGGGAGCCAGGGAGAAGGGAAGGCAAGATTTTTTCTTTTAGCGGGATTATTTGCCCTTTGTTTTCTTTTTGTGCATCCACAGCTTGTTGCCCAAAAACTGACAGCTCCCCAGTGGTATCAAAAGGGGCAGGATGCCCAGCGTGCTGCAGACTGGTATGGTGCAGTGGAATCCTACCAAGAGGCTATCCGTGTGAATAATGCTTACGGAGATGCTTGGTATGCCTTGGCAGAATGTAGCTACGCCTTAAATGAGTATTCCCTTGCTCTTACCTACTTGGAATCTGCTTCAAAGTATGCCAAGGACAAGGTAGAAATCTTGAACCTAACAGGTTTTTGTTACTTGGGCTTAAATCGAATTCAAGAGGCTCAAAACTTGTTTAATCAAGTTTTAGCAAGCTATCCTAACAATATCGAGGCTCGATTCGGTCTTGCCCAGCTTGATATTCTCTCTGGTCGTCTCACTGGTGCTGAAACTCGTTATATCGATGCTCTGAAACGGCAGCAGTCCAATAGAAATGCCTTGCTGGCAGTAGCCTTGGTATCCCAGGAAATGGGAAAGACTGAGGAAGCTCAAAACTATATTCAACAGGCACTTCGGTATCACAGCAAGGACGAAGAGGTTCAGTATATTGCAGGATGGATTTCTTTTTTGAATCAGGATTATGCTGATACTGAATACCGTGTTCGTACCTCCATCAACTTAAATCCCGACTTTGACAAGTCCTACGAGCTTTTGGCTACAGTGCTGTATCAGCAAGGCCGTTTCCAAGAAGCTGTTGATATTTGTGATTATCGTATTAATCGTAACCGCGAAGCATCCACAGCTTGGTATCTCAAGGGCTGCTCCCTTAAGATGATGGGGAAGATGCAGGAAGCCTATTCTGTTTTAGAAAATGGTCTTGATATTGTTCCTCATGATGAGATGATGCGTTCTGCCTTGGAGCAGATTGTTCTTGATACCTTTAACGTGGAGGATCCTCGCAGAGGCAAGTGGGCTCAGTACCACATTGCCAAGGCTCGTGACCACGAAAAGCAGTACGAAGCACCACAGGCTGAGTTTGAATACAAGCAGGCATTGCGACTCAATCCTCTGGATGTACAGGCTCGTACTGCCTATGCCAATATGCTAGACAGAAAGGGGCAGCAAGAGCTATATCTGGAGCAGTTGAATTTCATTAGCTCAATTCAACCTGTTTCCGTTAAGGTTGCAGACACCATTGAAGCATATAAATCCTTGCTATCTGACAATTTGGCTAGCCGTTGGGATGTGGATCCCTTCTATCTGGACAAAAAGCGCTGGAATATCGGATTGTATCCCTATGGAACACCTCCCCAGCTGCTTCATGCAGATGCTAGTATTGTTACAGTTCGTGCTGTAGAAAATTATTTCCTTGGTACAGCCAATATTGATGCTCAGGCTTATACAGAGACTGTTACCTATTCTCAGGCCTTCCGTCATGCTCGTAATGCAAACCAGGATTACTTTGTTTTGCTGGAATATCAGGAAACTGAGCGGGAATTATTACTAAAGGGAACGGTATTTTCTGGTCGTAATGGTCTTGAGGTAGATTCCTTTAACATCTATCGTACAGGAAATGATCGTTTTGCTGATGCCCTGCGCTATATGTGTAATGCTGTTGCTCAGATGCTGCCAACTCGTGGACTTGTAATTGACAGAAATGCAGACAATGTGCTGGTAGATTTAGGTTCAACCGATGGAATCACCAAGGATACCGTTCTTGCAGTAGTAAAGGCTGGACAATTACGGACCCTTGATAATACATTGGGATTAGAGTACGCCCAGAACGATATCCTTGGAACTATCACTCTGACAGAGGTAAGTGAATCTGTTTCTCAGGGACGGTATTCTCGTGCTGGCTTCTTTGATCGAATGAATATTAAGGATGAGGTAATTATCGTTCCTGCACCTACCACCACAGAAGTAACTGATGAAACTCAGGAAGAAAAGGTTCAGACTGAAACCCAACAGGTGGTAGCCTCCGTTACTTCTGGAGAGCAAACTCAATTATTCCAAAAAAGACTTACCCCTACAGCAGAGGAAATCACCGGAAGTGAGTATCCCGTGCTTTCCCGAATGCTACAGGATATTTATGTTATTGAATAGAAATCCATTGGAGTGCCTATTCAATAGCTGGTAGTTGGAAGCTGGTAGCCATCCAAGGCTGCTTGAATCCAACGTGTCGTTAAATCAGGAAACCTGTCCTGCACCCGTAAGAAGCAGGACAGGGCCTGCTGATATTTTCCCTGATACAACAGTGTTTCTCCGAGATAAAAGGTGCCCCTATCGATGGCATCCTTGGAGTGATTAATGCTTAGAAAATCCCTAAGAGATATTTCTGCCTGTTCATATTTTTCAACCTTAAACTGATTTTGGATAATATCCTGCAGAATAAAATCTTCTCCCACGCTTACTGTTTCCTGCTCTTGGCGAAAAATATAGGGAACGGGGAGGACAAGAGGCTTTGTTTTTTCACTGCCAGAAAATTCTTGGAGGGAACCTTGATTCCGTTCAGGATTAATGGGGATATCTGTTGACTGTAAGGAAAGCTTCAAATAGGGAAGGGGAGTATTTCTCATTCCAGTTGCTGTATTGGGAGTCTCCTGAACCACCTCCTGACTTAATTGCTGGGTAGGCTGGAACTGGGGCAACACTTGCACACCAATAACAGTTGTATTTTTGTCTGGAATTACAAGATATTGATGGTTTTCCTTTTGAGCATCAATTTCAGCCGCAGTGGTGATAATAACTGTGTAGTAAAAAACTTCATCTGTATTTGGTGTATCGACATAGAAGCTCGTGTAAAAGGGGAGAACAGCTAGAGGCTCCAATCCCTGCAAGGCATTACTTCCTGCTTTTTGTTGACTGGTTCTGTATAAAAGCAACGAAAGCTGAGAAGGCTCCTTATCTACTGATAATTGCGGAAGTTGCCAAGAAACTTGTATCTCTCGACTGCTGAGGGAACGTGCCTGGATATTGGAAACTGTCAATCGTAAATCCTGGGCAAAGATAAAAGAAATAGGTAAAAAAGAGATAATTACAAAAATGAGTTTCTTCATTATTGTATTGTGCGTTAAAACCTATTTTTTTTCAAGGGTAGTATGGACAATTATCTCGGTTTATTTTATTCTAGACATATGTTCGTTTCTGTCATTTTAGATCCTAGTTCGATGGATTCTGCAAAAGCGTTGGCTTCAGTTCTCATTCATTTTAGGTTTAAGAAGGTGCAACGTGCTTGTTGGGAGCATTCTTCAATATCCAAAGAAATGCTAGTTCTTTTGAAAAAAGAAATTGATCGGGTCACTGATTATTACGATATAGTTAGACTGTATCAGTATCCTGTTCAGGAGTGTTTGTGTCTTACTGAGCTTTCAAAGAAAAGATGGAAACGATGTCTTCTGAAAGGTACTGCATTACGTCCCACTGAATTTAGATAAAAATTTTATATAAGGAATTATTTTATGTTAGAAGATCTTAAAATGCCCATTGCCTCTTTAAAAGAGGATATCTTAAATGTTTGGGGGCGTCTTTGACGTTCCTGCTGTAGAAAAAGCTATTGCAGATAAAGAGAATTTATCTGGTGAACCTGGTTTTTGGGATAATCCCTCCAAGGCAGAAAAAGTAATGACAGAAATCAAGCAGCTGAGAAGCCGAATTGAGCCCTGGAAGGAATTGATGGCAGCAGCTGACGATATGGAAGCCTTGTATGAATTGGGAGTTGAAACAAGAGATGATTCTGTTGAGGCTGAATTGCAGAGCCTCTATGACCAAAGTCTTGCTTCTTACGAAAAATTAAGTATTTTAAATCTCCTTTCTGATGAAGTTGATAGAAACGGCGCCTTCCTTACCATTCATGCAGGAGCTGGTGGAACAGAGGCCTGTGACTGGGCTTCTATGTTGACCCGTATGTATTCACGATGGGCGGAAAATCGGGGCTTTAAGATTGAAACCGTAGATATGCTGGAAGCTGAAGGTGGGATTAAATCTGTTACCCTACAAGTTTCTGGAGATTATGCCTACGGCTACTTAAAGTGTGAGGCGGGAATCCACCGTCTGGTGCGTATCAGCCCCTTTGACTCCAATGCTCGCCGTCATACCTCCTTTACCTCTGTGTACGTGTTCCCTGTACTTGATGACACCATTGAGGTGGAAATTCGACCAGAGGATTTACGAGTAGATACCTATCGTGCCGGTGGTGCTGGTGGTCAGCACGTAAACAAGACAGATTCAGCCGTTCGCTTTACCCACATCCCCACAGGAATTGTCGTGGCTTGTCAAACTGAACGTAGCCAGCTGATGAACCGAGCCACAGCCATGAGTATGCTGAAGGCTCGTTTGTACGAGCATTATCGACAGGAGCGGGAAAAGGAAAACGCCAAGTTTGCTGCAGAAAAGAAGGATATTTCTTGGGGTAATCAGATTCGTTCCTACGTATTCCAGCCTTATACCATGGTAAAAGACCATCGTACAAAGCATGAGTCTGGTAATATTCAGGCGGTAATGGATGGTGCTCTGGATCCTTTTATCGAAGCCTACCTTACTGCCCGGTGGAAGGGTCAGCCCCTTTCCTCCGACGATGAGGATGATGTGTAATGCTCAAAAGGCTTGTTGTTTTTTTATTCATTACAAGCCTTTTATCTAGATCTCTGTGGTGTGAACAAGCTTCTGCTTCCCAATCATCTTCCTTACCTGTGGCAGATTGGGTGTTGGCAGGAAGTGTCTTTACTTTGGAATCTCCACTTTTTCAGGATACCTCCTCTTTGGAGCAAGTTGCTTCTACCTTGCCTACATTGATTTTGGACAATCTTTTAGATATTGGTGTTCGTGTTCTTGCTCCAGAAGAGATTTTGGAGAGAAAGCTTTCTCTTTTGTACCAGGAACGAACCACCTTAGGCAATTCCTTAACTGCTGCTATAAAGGAGCGGGACAAGCAGCTGTTTCTTTCCACATCTGAAAAAAACTTAAAGAAAAATCTGGCAGAAAAGGATAAAAAGATTCTTGAGCTACGTCAGCAGTTAGAAGAAAAAAATACCCAGATTGAAGAAATAAAGCTACAGCTAGAGCAGAAGGATTTTCAAAATATTCAGGAAGTGAGGGAAACCATCGTTTTGTGGAATAATTCTCCAGAAAATTTGCTTTTAAAAACTACTGTCAAAGATGAAGGCATAAATGGCCTTTTAACAGGTACCATCACTGCTTCTGGAAATTATTTAGCGGTGGCTGTTCAGCTTACTCTTTACCCAGGGGAAATTCATTGGGCAGAAATACAAGGCCTCGCTTCTGTGGCAGATATTACAGTGCTGGCTCAGGAGCTTGCCAGTCAATTAAAGCCAGCGTTGCAAAACAGACCCATGGTGGGGGTTTCCTTTAAGATAGAACCTCCAGAAGCAGTAGAGGCTGCCAAGATTTTTGTAGATGGACAGATGTTTTATGCCAAACGCTTTGTAGACAAGGAAATATTGTTACCTGCTGGTAATCATACCATAGAGGTGGAATCAGCTGGATTTAATACAAGAACCTTTGAAGCAGATTTTTCCCACAGTAATAAATTTTTAGCCACGGTAAAGCTTGATGCACTAGAGCAGGTGCAGGTTTCCTTTACATCTGAAAAATTTCCTACAGCCCAAGTTTATATTGACGGAATTCCAGAAGGATCTATGGGAGAGGAAATGGAGCTTTCTACAGGCTTTGCCTTTGGTACAGTTTTACCAACTCCAGAAGATGCCGAGCCTCATTTTTTTGTGGCAGACATTATTCCTGAATCAAATCTTGGGCAGCTTAATCTTCAGCTGAAACGAGATACCCAAGAGATTTCCACTCGGATTGAAAAAAGACGGCGTGCCATGTATAATTCTTATAGTGCCCTGTTGGTTTCCTTAATTCCAAGTTTTATTACCTATGGAATGTATGTTAATACAGCAAATGGCTGGGCTTTAGGACATGAAAGCAAGGAAACTGTCGAGCTTTGGAAGAATATTTCAACAGGATCCATGATTCTTTCTGCAGGGTTAGGAATTAATTTAGCGGTGCAGCTAGGATTGTTTATTGGTGCTGCTGATTCGGTGTTGCCGGAGCGGGCAAAGTAGCGTTACAAAATAGAATCTAATCTTTTTTATATATGAATATGGCGGGAGTAGGTATGGCAAAAACTAAGTTTGCAGACAGATTGAGAAATTTTTTTGGAATCCACAAAAATCGAGATCAAGAGTTTTTTGAAGAGCTTTCAGACTTATTGATTGAAGGTGATTTGGGTGCAAAAAACGTCTTTGAATTGGTGGATGAGCTGGAAAAAAACTGCCGTTCTCAAAAGATTGAAGATGAACGAGGAATTTTGCTGCAGCTCAAGAGCCGACTTTTAGAATTTGTCCGTTCAGTGGAATTGGAGCCAGAGCCAGAAAAGGTTAATGTATACATGGTTTTAGGGGTGAACGGTGTGGGAAAGACTACCTCTGTGGCAAAGCTAGCAGGCTTTTTCCAAGGCAGCGGAAAATACAATGTGGTGATGGCTGCCGCAGATACCTTCCGTGCTGCCGCCATTGAACAGCTACAGCTTCATGGCCAGCGACTGGGAGTGCGAGTGGTGGCTCATCAGCATGGAGCTGATCCATCTGCTGTAGTTTTTGATGGAGCAGAGGCTGTGGCAGCCCGTGGTGGTGGCATTGTTTTGGCAGATACAGCTGGCCGTCTCCACAACAAGGAAAACTTAGTTCGTGAGCTGCAAAAAATCGACAGAGTTGCTGCTTCTAAGGCATCTCCTGGCTGCTATAAAAAGATTCTCGTTATTGATGCCACCACTGGTCAGAATGGCTTGCGACAGGCTGAGGTCTTCCATCAGGCAGTGGGGCTAGATGCAGTTATATTAACAAAATATGACTCTACCGCAAAGGGTGGAATTGCTGCAGCCATTGGTAAGGAATTCGGTATTCCTGTAGCCTTTATTTGCTTTGGAGAAGGATACGGGGATATTCGTCCCTTTGAACCAAACCAGTACGTGGATGAATTCCTAGGATTGGATTGATGCGCTTGCATGGTTTTGCCTGTCTGCTTCCTGCTTTACTGTGTTCCGTGCTTCAGGCTTCAGAGATAGAGCCTTTGATTGATGAGGCTGTAGTTCAGGAGCCTGTTCAGGAATTACTGTACGACGGAAAGGGCTTACCACGGCTCCATTTCTATGATGGGGAGGAAACCTCTCTTTTGTCAGCAGATTCAAGCAGGACGGTGGTAACTAAGGTAGATGGAGTTTTTACTCGCAATCTCTATGATGGTGAATATCGTTTGCAAAGCCGTATTACTTGGTTGGAGAAAGCCCTTTCTACTGCTGATTCTGAGCCTTCCCTTACTCCTGCTGAAATTGCATTGCAGGAGGAATATTTTTATTACGACAATTCCCGAAATCGCCAGAGGGTAGTGCATACTGATTTTCAAAAAACACGCCGAACTGAATATTTTTATTCCCCAGAAGGACTTTTAACACGGGAGGAAGTGTATGCGTCTGATACAAAAAAGGCTTCGGAGCAGCAGGTAAAGACTGAGCTAAAAAACTCAAATCCACAAGAGGGCAATTCACCAGATACAACAGCCTTGTTGCATCTTTCACTGAATCAGGTTGTAGAATATTTTTATAATTCAGAAAGAGATTTAACAGAAAAAAGAATTACCCACCATGGAGAGGAAAAGTCTTTGGTGGAAAAAACCTTGTATCATCGTCCAGGAAATATTCATGGGGGATATGATTATTTTGAAAATGAAGTACTTTTAGTTTCTCGAAAATATGAAGACGAAAGTGCTTATACAGAAACTCGTTATTTTAACAATATGAAGATTGAAACTCGTTATAACGGGGCTCGGTTGCTTTCTGAGGTTGTGTATCTTGATGGCAAGGAAATAAGGAGAACAGAGTATTGAAGTGGATTTTTTTCGTTTCCCGCCGTTTTGCCAAGGTTGACCGTTCTGGCCGCTCTGCGGTAACAGGTTTTCTTGCCTCGCTGAGTATCTGCTTTGGGGTTATGACCCTTATCGTTACGGTTTCCGTCATGAACGGTTTCCAGATGGGATTTATCGATAGCATTATGGAAATCAGCTCTGCCCACATTCGGGTGACGGCATCACAGGATTTTGACCAAGAAGCCTTTGAACAGCAGTGCTTCCGTCCTGAATTAGGGGTGGTGGCGGTGGAGCCCATGTACGAGGCCCAAAGTCTTTTGGCCAGTGCAAGTGGTCGTCAATCTGCCTCCTTGATTCGCGCTGTTTCGCCAGACATCATGTATACCGACGCAGGTTTTGCCCAGGAAATGCAAATGATTTCTGGCGAATTCGATTTGTCTCGCCCTGGCTACATTGTGTTGGGAAGCCAGCTTGCCCGACAATTGGGGCTTCGGGTGGGCAGTACCGTGAATATGTTGGCCCTTTCTGGTGGCAGCGACGTGGATTTAATTTCCGACAACAGAGTTTTTGTGGTGTCGGGAATTTTTTCCTGTGGTTATGCAGAAATCAACAATAGCTATTCTTTTATTTCTATGGATGCTGGCCAGCAGTTTTTTGGTAAGGATGCTACAAAGCTTTTTGCCCTAAAGCTTGCAGACTCTGAAAATGACTTGCAGGTAATTCATCAGCTGGAAAAGGCCCTCCCAGGGATTCAAACCGAATCTTGGCGCAGCTACAACCGCTCATTTTTCGGTGCGTTGAAAGTAGAAAAGAATCTGCTGATGATGCTAGTGTTTATGATTTTTGTGGTGGTGGGGGTGAATATCTTTAACGGAATGCGACGAATGGTTTTTGAGCGCCGTTCTGAAATTGCAGTTCTTTCTGCCTTAGGCGGAAGAAAACGAGAGGTACAGCTTATCTTCATTCTAAGAGGACTTTTAACTGGCCTTGGAGGAGCCATTCCTGGTTTGCTTTTGGGAATGCTGATGTGCGTGCAAATGGATGTGATTTTTGATGTGATTGCTAAGTTAAGTTATTGGCTTCAGTACATTGTAACTATGGCCACAAATCCAGCTATGGCAATGTATGTTCGAGAAAATACCATGTATCAGGTATATGCCAGTATTCCTGCTCGCATGTTCCCGGCTGAAATTACCTTTATCACCATTTTTGGTGTTTTTTCTGCCCTGGCTGCTTCTTGGGTTGCCAGCAGAAAGGTATTGGCAATGACGCTTTCGGAGGTACTCCACGATGAGTGACGTAATTATTAAGATTGAAGGTTTAGAAAAAACTTATATAACTGGTATGGACAAGCTGACCATTATCAAGTCCTTAGATTTGCAGGTAAAATCTGGTACCAAGGTGGTGGTGGTGGGAGAAAGCGGTAGTGGTAAAAGTACCCTGTTGAACATTATCGGTGGCTTGGATGCTCCCAGTGCTGGCTCCGTAGTGGTGGGGCCCTACTGTGTCCACAGCTTGCCGGAAAACCAGCTGGCAGCATACCGCTCCCAGTTTTTGGGCTTGATTTTCCAGTTTCACTATCTTTTGAAGGATTTTACTGCCTTGGAAAATGTGTATCTTCCAGCCTACATGAGCGGTATGCCTCGCAAGCAGGCGGCAGAAGTAGCCCAAACCTTGCTCCATGAGGTGGGCCTTGACCATCGCCTCCATCACTTGCCCTCCCAGTTGTCTGGTGGTGAGCGGCAGCGGGTAGCTGTAGCCCGTTCGCTGATTCAAAATCCCCAGTTGGTGCTGGCAGATGAGCCCACCGGTAACCTTGATCCTGCCAATGCCCAGCTCATTGGGGATTTGCTCTTTTCCATGGTGGACAAGTATCACAAGACCTTGGTGCTTGTCACTCACGACAGGGAGCTGGCTACTAAGGGAGATGAAATCTATACCATAACCAAGGGGCATTTGGCTCGGGTGGATTCTCAATGAAAATCAAAGCCTCCATTCTCTACGCCACACGAATGCTCCTATCTCCCTCCCAGAAAAATATGTCTGGGGAAGGCTCTTCTGCTGGCAAAAGCCTCTTGGGAGCAATCTTGTGCATTGCCCTAAGCTTGGTGCCACTGGTGGTGGTGCTTACGGTTTCTGACGGCATGATTGAAGGAATCACCTCTCGCATTGTGGAGCTTTCTAGCTATCACATGCAGGTGGTGGTAACTGGTTCCTCCATTGTCAACAATTCCCTGGCTGAAGAAAGTTTTTCCCTGCCTGACTTGGAGACAGCTGAAGGCATAAAAGAACTAGCAGTCCAGCTACAAGGGGTTCCAGGAATTACTGCTGCCTTTCCTGAACGACAGGGCATTGGCTTGGCAGCTGGAGCAAAGGGTCGAACTGGTGCCACCATTCGTGCTGTTCCCCCAGAAATTTTTGCCCCTGAATCAAATTTTTCCCAGCTTTTTAGTGCCCAATCTGGTTCCATCAGTCTTTCTTCTCCCCGCAGTGCTTTGATTGGAACGGGAGTTGCAAAGAATCTTGGCTTGAATCCTGGGGATACTATAAGAGTCGTCACCATGAGAACAAGTCCCACTGGCAAGGTGATTCCGAAAATTACTCCCTTTACGGTAGAAGGAATTGTGTCTTGTGGCTATCAGGAGCTTGATTCCCTGTGGGTTTTTATTCCCTTTGACACAGGCTTTTCTCTGTTGGAGGGCTCTCTTTCCACAATTTTGGTGGGGCTTCAAACCGAGGATGCCTTTTCCGACGGTCTGCTGGAAACAGCCTGGTTGGTGGAAGAAGAATTGCCTCCTGGATGTCGCCTCAGATTGTGGAGCCAGCTGAATACTGCCCAGTATGAGAATTTTGCATCCACTAGAATCATGTTGATTTTTGTTATGTTTTTGATTGTGCTGGTGGCCTCGGTGAATATTTCCTCTGCTCTAGTAATGCTAGCCATGGAGCGTCGTCGGGAAATTGCCATTTTGAAAAGCGTGGGAGCCACCTCCGAGGGCATTATTACAGCCTTCCTGTTGACTGGCTTTTGTGCAGGTGGAGCAGGTGTGGTGCTGGGAATTCCATTGGGAATACTTTGTGCCGTGAATGTAAATCAAATTCTTGCTGGTATAGAGAAGCTCCTTAACATTTTTGTCCATTTTTGGTATAATCTGTCTAGTATGTTCCTTGCTTTTCTGGAGAATTTCCTTTCAAAGGATTTTGCAAGGAGTGAATTCGTGCCAGTGCAGTTGCTTGATCCTGCCTTTTATTTGGAAGAAATCCCTGTGATTTTGCCTTGGACTGGAATCTTTATTATTGCCGCTGGTACATTAGTGTTGTCTGTGGTTGTTTCAGCCCTGCCCAGCATTAAGGCAGGAAAAGAAAAGCCCTTGGATACCTTGAGGAAATTTTAGTCATGATTTGTGATATATGTGGTGTTCGTGATGCTATGATGGTGGTACAGCAGGTTAGTACCAGTGGACAAAAGGAAGTCCATCTGTGTCTACAATGTGCCACTCAGCGGGGGCTGTCTACCAGCAATGGCAAAATCGAAATGTCTTTGGCAGGCCTTTTTGATTCCATTGCCAAGATGAGAAAAAATCAGCGTCAATGTCCTGTTTGTGGTACCAACGAAGGTGATTTTGAAAGAACTCAGCGTCTTGGTTGTCCTGAGTGCTACAATATTTTTGCTCCAAAGCTCAAATCCATTTTAGAAAAACAAGGAATCACTAGCCGTTACACTGGAGCTCTGCCAGAACGCCTTGCAGGCTTCAAATCCATACTTGCGGACAGGATGCAGTTAAAGGAAAAATTAGAAAAAGCTGTAGCCCAAGAGGAATACGAAAGGGCTGCTTTGTACCGAGACCGATTAAAGGCCTTGGATAAACGTGCCGCTGGTAAAGAAAGTTGTGATTCACTGGCTCCAGGAGAAAGCAGTTTATGAGTAGCCACCCCGACACGCTGAATCCTGGAATGGTGTGGTATGCGGAGGATGGGGAAGAAAATGATGTGGTGCTTTCAACACGTATCCGTCTTGCCCGCAATTTGGCAAATTTTGTCTTTCCCTGTCAGTGTAATACCGACGATGTACAGCGAGTACAGTCTTTAGTTTTTGATGCCTTTAATAAGGTGCCTCATCCAGACCATTATCAGCAGGTGGAAACAGATCAGCTTGATTTTTCCGCTCGGCAGCTTTTAGTTGAACGGAGCATTCTCCCTGAACGAAGCTACACCGAGAGAAATATTAACAATCCACAAACAGATCTTTTTCGTAAGTTTGAATGTGTTCCAGCAGTGGTAGTTCGTACTGACGGTCGCGTATCTTGTTTAATAAACGGTCGAGACCATATCAGTATTGCTGCTCTTTCGGCTGGCTACAATACCATGGAATCTTGGCAGCTATGCAGACAAATAGATGCTGTTCTGCAGCAAAGCCTACAGTTTGCCGCTTCCTATGATTTTGGCTTTCTTACCTCCGATTTAAAGGATGCAGGAAGTGGCATGAAGGCTTCCTTGCGGCTTTTTCTTCCAGGGCTTTTACAGACTCAACAGATTCAGCAGGTAATGGATGAGGTTTCCAAGAAAAATTGCCAGCTGGAGCCAGCCTTTGGAGGAACCTCCGTTCCCTATGCAGCCCTAGGAGCCTGTTATCAGCTGAGCTCCCGTTATGCAGCCTGTGGTGGGGAAGAGGATCAGCTGGGAGAGTTCCACATAGTGGTGACAGAGCTCTGTTCCCAGGAACGGAAGGCTCGTATTTCCTATGGTGAAAGTCGCCCAACCATGCTTCGTCACATTATCAGTAGAATGTTTGCCGTTATGCGATACAGCCGTTTTATTGATTGTAGTGAAGCTATGGACATTATCAGTACCTTGCAATTGGGAATGAGCACGGGACTCATTATGGGAATCTCCTATCGAGAGCTTCATGCCCTTATGTATCGTATACGCAACGCCCACTTGGATTATCTGTACAAGGACAAGGAATTAAACTTTTCTTTTGAAACTGATGTGCACGAGCATCCTGTTCTTATTATTTCTCGCCTGAGAGCCTTGTTGCTACAAGAAGCTCTGGAAAAGGTTCAAATTTGCTTTTAATGAGCTGCTATACTAGACTTTATATTGAACAACTGGGCTAAATTATAGTCCCTGCCGAAAATATAAAGAAGTGTAAGGAATTACTATGGCAAAGAATTTATCACCTCGGGCCCATAAGCTTGTTACTGTTTTGGCCCAAGAGGAAGGAAAAAAAAGCGGCAGCGATCAGTTGCAGCCTGAACATATTTTAATCGCCCTGTTAAAGCACGCTGATGGCTTGGGATATATTTTGTTGCAAAAGCTAAGGATAAATGTCTTATCCTTTCAGCTTGCCTTGGAACAAAGTCTTTTTACTAGAACTAAAATAGGCACCTTCAGTGACTTACCTGTTTCACGGCGAGTCAGAAGCCTTTTAGATGCAGCTGCCATCGAATCCCGCAGTCTTCGTCGTGATTATGTGGGAACTGAGCATCTTGTGGTAGCCGCCATCCGTGAACAATACAGCCTTACCTCCCGCTTTTTTGAAAAGGCGGGATTACGGATTGAGGATGTATATTCTGCCCTAAACGGTATTTACGAAAAATTTCAGTCCTCCTATGAAAGCCGAGGCAGGGAAATGGCTATTCCCGTGTTTCCCACCGGGAGTCAGGGGGGAAGCCGCAACGACAAGTCTAGAAACGGCCGTCCCAGTATTTTGGTGGAATTTAGCCGAGATCTTACTGCATTGGCTGCCAATCAGCAGCTAGATCCTGTGGTGGGGCGAGAAAAAGAGGTTCGCCGTGTTATCCAGCTTCTTTCCCGTCGCACTAAGAACAACCCCGTGCTGATTGGAGATCCTGGTGTTGGAAAAACAGCCATTGTGGAAGGCCTTGCCCATCACATTGTTAAAGGTACTGTTCCTCGCAATCTGCTGAAAAAGCGTATTCTTTCCCTTGATCTTGCGGCGGTGGTGGCAGGAACAAAGTACCGTGGTGAATTTGAAGAGCGAATTAAGCTTATTCTTAAAGAAATTGTAGAAAACAAGAATATTATTCTGTTTATTGATGAGCTACATACCCTCATTGGGGCTGGTGGCTCAGAAGGTGCCATGGATGCCTCCAATCTGCTGAAGCCAGCCCTTGCCCGTGGGGAGCTACAATGTATTGGAGCCACCACCTTGGCTGAGTACCGCAAGTACTTTGAGCGCGATGCAGCCCTGGAGCGCCGCTTCCAGTCGGTTTTGGTGGAAGAACCCACTGACCAAGAAGCCATCTTGATTCTAGAAGGAATCAGAAAAAAATACGAAAGCTTCCACGGGGTACGCTACGAAGATGATGTTATCCCTGCCACTGTTAGGCTTGCTCGCCGCTACCTAAGCGATCGCTGTTTGCCAGACAAGGCCATTGATCTCTTGGACGAAGCTGGCGCCATGAAAAAGATTGATGAGGAAGAAAAGCCTCTGGAGCTGGAAGAGCTAGAAGCAAGCATCAGTGAGCTTACGGAAGAAAAGCGTCTTTTGGTGCAGAATCAGGACTACGAGGCAGCAGCAGAAATTCGTGAC
>JAGCMR010000299.1 GCA_017646305.1 Spirochaetaceae bacterium | reverse complement strand
TGTCTGCGACCTCTTGTTGGTGTGCGGTGGCGATGTGGATACAATTCGACAAAATGTAGCAAAATATATTGAAGAAAATGTGCTAGTGGTACAATCTGGTGAGCCATTACAGACTGCTGGATTTCACAATATTATAGAACGAGCTATTTTTCATTGTGCTTCTGCAGAAAAAAAAGAAGTAGAAATCACTGATGTACTCGTAAGCATGATGGAAGAAACAAATAATTATTGCTCCTATTATCTTCGTTCTGGTGGCGTGGAGCGTTTACGATTGCTAGAGGTGGTAAGCTACATTCGGCAAAGTAATCCTGATAATCTTCGTGAGCTTATTGATGATTTACTGGCGGATGATAGCTTTTCAGATGGAGTTATTCCCAAGGATGAAGAAAAAGATTTTTGGGAAACAGCTTCTGGCCAGGAGGATTCTCAGGAAAAACGAGAAGGTCAGGCTGCTTCTAATTCAGGCAAAAAACGGAGCATTTTAGAACGTTTTACCAAGAATATGACTGCTGCGGCCCGAGCAGGTGAGTATGACAACTTGATTGGGCGAGAAGAAGAGTTGGAGCGAACAATTCAAGTGCTGTGCCGTCGATTCAAGAACAATCCTGTTCATGTGGGTGAGCCTGGTGTGGGAAAAACTGCCATTACCCAAGGCTTGGCCTTGAAGATTGTGAAAGGAGAAGTTCCTGCAGTTTTAACTGGCTACGAAATATTCAGTTTAAATGTGGGGGCCTTGGTGGCTGGTGCCAAGTATCGTGGTGATTTTGAAGAGCGGTTAAAAAGGCTCACAGAAGAGTTGATGAAGCGAGACAAAACCATCCTCTTTATCGATGAAATTCACACCATTATCGGAGCTGGTGCTTCTGGAAACGGCAATCTCGACGCATCCAATCTTTTGAAACCCTTCCTTTCTACTGGCAAGGTACGGTGCATTGGTTCTACCACCTACGAAGAGTTTACAAAGATTTTTGAAAAGGATAGGGCCTTGGCTCGCCGTTTCCAAAAAATCGATATTGTGGAACCTAGTCCAGAGGAAACTATAAAAATCCTTGAAGGCTTACGTCTTTCCTACGAGGAATTCCACAAGGTACAGTATCAAAAAAGCGCTTTGCAGGCCGCCGTTGACTTGTCAGTACAGTTTTTGCCTGATCGCCTCCTGCCCGACAAGGCCAGTGATATTATGGATGAGGCTGGCTCCTTCCTGCGAATGCGAGACAAGACTGGTGCTGGTGGCGGCCGTGTTACCAAGTCGCTGGTGAGTAAAATTACTGCCAAAATGGCTCGAATCCCAGAAACTACCGTGGCCAAGGATGAGCGGGAACAACTCCATGGACTGGAAGAACGGCTTTCCCATGAAATTTTCGGTCAACAGGAAGCCGTCCAGTCAGTGGTTTTGGCGGTAAAGCGTTCCAGAGCTGGTTTACGGGATGGGGACAAGCCCATTGCCTCCTTCCTTTTTGTTGGCCCCACTGGTGTGGGAAAAACAGAGTTGGCAAAGGTTTTGGCATCTCAGCTAGGCATGAAGTTGCTACGTTTTGACATGAGCGAATATCAGGAAAAACATACTGTAAGTCGCCTCATCGGTGCGCCACCTGGCTACGTGGGATTTGAAGAAGGCGGCTTGTTGACAGATGCCCTACGAAAGGAGCCACATGCTGTGGTTTTGCTGGATGAAATTGAAAAGGCCCATAGCGATATCTATAATATCCTGCTCCAAGTGATGGATTATGGTCAGCTGACGGATAATCAGGGACGAAAGGCTGATTTTAGAAACGCCATCATTATCATGACAAGTAACGCTGGGGCTCGTGATATGAGTCGTGCCAGAATCGGTTTTGGAAGCCAGCTACAGGGATCAGGTGCCGTGGGAGAGGCTGTGGAAAAGGCCTTTTCTCCTGAATTCCGCAATCGGTTAGATGGAATTATTCCCTTTGGAGCCTTGGACATCCAGGTGGCAAAAAATATCGTGACAAAGGAAGTGAAAAAGCTTTCAGTCAAGCTGGCTGCAAAAAAGGTGGAACTGGTGGTGGAAGAAGATTGTATCAGCTATCTTGCAGCGGAAGGTTATTCACCACTGTACGGAGCCAGAAATATTGCCCGCCTCGTGGACGAAAAGATTGCTACTGCCTTGGTGGATGAAATTCTCTTTGGGAAGCTTTCGGGAGGTGGCAAGGTGATTTGTCAACTTCAGAAAAAGGGTGAGGATTCCTCGATTGCCTTCGAGTTTTCTGCTTAGGCTGAATTAGATTTCCATCTTTTACATTTGATTCCGCTGTGGTATACTGAGACTGTGATAAAAGAGATAACTATTACCCTGTTGAATCCTGCTGATGTAGAAAATCCCAAGGAAAAACTTGTCCGAAATCAATTAGCAAAAAAGCTTGATTGTAGGGAAAAAGATATAAATGGCTTTGTTTTGGTGAAAAAATCTTTAGATGCCCGCCACGGCAAGGTAAAATTTCACC
>JAGCMR010000298.1 GCA_017646305.1 Spirochaetaceae bacterium | reverse complement strand
GGAATTTCTAGGAAAGGAATCTGTACACCTAAAATATCTTGGGTATGCTGTTCTGTACCGAGACGGTCATACACCTTATCTGCCTTCCATTCCTCTAGCTTTACTACCAGCTGAACTTCCTTTTGCTCCCTAATGGAACCTACTCCATAAAGCTGGGAAATATTGATGATACCTAAACCACGAATTTCCATGTGGTGACTTATCATCTGATTGGCACCTCGGCCTAGCAAGGTATTACCGTTAACACAGCGGAGTTCCACCACGTCATCTGCCACAAGACGGTGTCCACGCTCAATAAGCTCCAGAGCAGTTTCACTTTTTCCAACTCCAGAATCACCAGTAAGCACAATGCCAACACCGAAAACTTCTACCAAAACCCCATGGATGCTTTTTCGAGAAGCAAAAATATCAGAGAAGAGACGTAAAAGTCGAGTTGAGAATTCCGTTGAGTCTAGAGTTGTTTGGAGCACTGGACAACAGGCTTCGTCAGCTATATCTAAAAACTCCTGAGGAGGCTCCAAGCCTCGGGTAAACACACAACAAGGTAGCTCATAATTAAACAATTCCCGAATAGTACTGGTATTTTTTTCTGCAGAAAGCTTTTTAAGGAAGGCAATTTCGCCACGGCCAAATAACTGTACTCGATCATAGGCAAAGGAATCGTAAAAACCAGTGAGTGCCAATCCTGGGCGATTTAAGTCGGGAACAGTAATGGCACGCACCAGCCCTTTTCGGCCACAGAGGCAATTGAGATCCAGAGAATTGTGTGCTTTTAGGTCTAAATCCAAGAGATCTAGCACGGTAAACTTTCTATCAGGCATGGCTATCTTACTATACACACTACCATACATTTTTGCAAGGTAAGGACACAAAAAAAGGGCAGATACCTGCAGCATCCTATGATGGACACCAACAGATATTACCCTTCCCCAATGATGATGCAGAAAATTAAGTCAGAATACCTTTATTTTCTGCCTTATATATAACGGAATTATTTCTTTTCCTGAATCTTTTCCTTTTCCTTGTGAACCTTTTGATCAAGGATATCCATCAGCTTATTAAGTGCTGTGGCAAAATCATAATCCTCTGCAGACACATGGGCTACTGTTCCCCAGCGGAAATTAACAGAACAGTCAAAGATGAACTTCTTATCCTCTTTTACCCGAAGAATAAAATCCACAATCAAGTCTTCTGCATACTTTATTCTCTCAATCTTCTTATTAATGAGATCGAGTTGATCCTGTTCAAAGTCGAATCCAACTGCGTTTACTGATGTTGTCATAGAAAACCTCCTAGAGAATAAACTGATGGTGCGATACCGTCACTCCAGCACTGTGGACAGACGGTATCACCTACACTACCTTTATAGTATACACCTAGAAAATGAAATTGCAAAGTTTTTTTTCAGCGAGAATAGGAGAGGCAGTTGCAACTTATGGAGACAGCTGTTCCCGCTGGGATATGGAAATATGGCTCCAAATTCGAGGATCTTCTTGGCCAAGACACCAAAATCCCACAGCCTTAATACCTGCATCAAAATAATGTGAGAGACGAAGGGTAAGGGAATGAATATCATCGTAGTAACCCGTTACCGTTACCTCTGGAACTTGATAGATGAAGGTAGGAATATGATTTTCTCTGGTGATTTGCTCTGAGGTGACATTGTTTTCCCGCATAATCCGCTGAATACCAGAAAAATAGAAGGCACGATCCAAGGATACATTTCCCCAAGTTCTTCCGTAAAATGGGAGGCCCATTACCAGCTTGTTGCGACCAATAGTTTCCAAAGAATGCTTAGCAATGTTGTTGCACCATTCGATGGAAGCTACAGGACCAGGTCTGCTTGTAGACCAATGCTCGTCGTAGGCCATGACGAAAATCCTGTCCACCAAGGCACTAAGGCGCTTATAGTCATACACGTCATTTTCCACAGGCTTGGTTCTGGCAGGAAGGGCCAAGGAAAGGATTTTATCTGGAAGACGTTGGCGTAATTCTTTGATAAAGGAGTAGAAGGTATCCACATCACGCTTAGGCACCAGCTCAAAGTCGATTTGTAAACCGTCAAAGTTTGCAGTGGCCTTTACCAAGTCATCAATCAGCTTGCTGCGAACAGTACCTTCAGGTGCGAGGGCAAAGTGCGTAAGGGAGGTGCTATTGCAGGCTACCACCAAATGAACTCGCCCCTGATACCCCACGAGTTTTTTAGGATTTGGCACTCCCTCCAGTTCACCGTAGGTGTTCAATTCGGCACTGAAATATCCCAAGTCCGTAATGGGATATTCTGGCTTTAAATACTCTTCGCTGCCAGCAATCAAATAGGCCCAAACTTCAAAGAAATTGGTGGACTGAGGCTCCACATTGGGGGCTTCTATAATGACGTTGCCCCCGATCATGGCAGGCTCCCCTTGCAACACAGGATCTGGAGGGGAAGCAGTTTCGGAAGCGACAGGAGGTTCCATGGTGGCAGCGGGGCGAGAAGCAGCCAATGCAAAATTCACAGTAAAAAAAATCACTGCCACAATGCTTACAAGTTTTTTACAACAAAAACAGTTTTTTCTAATCATGTTAATCATATTAAACTCCATTTAAAATTCGATAACAAGCTTTTTCATCATCATCGGGAGAAAACCGACTCTCCAGCTCTAGAATATGCTGCTCACAGGGCAACACTTCTGTAACATCGTGGGTTACATGAAGCAAGGTGGTGGTTCCTGTTGCTGCGATAGTTTCCAGCAGGTGAAGAATACGACTACGCTGATTGCCATCTAAGCCGTGACAGGGCTCATCAAGAATCAGCAGTGGAGGGCATTTTACTGCAGCCCGCAAAATCAAGATGGCTCGTTGCTCCCCGTAGGACAGGGAACTGAAGGCTTCATGTCCCCGCCCCTGAAAGCCACCGATTTCTAGCCACCGCTCCACCGCCATCTGCTCCACCTGGGATCGCTGCTGATACAGGCCAATACTGTCATGAAAGCCAGAAAGCAACACTGCCTCTATATCGGTTCCCCCAACCATGCGATATTCCAGGTGCAAGCGATAGGAGACAATCCCCATCTTTTCTTTTAGCTCCCAGATAGTTTCTCCAGTGCCACGACGGCGGCCAAAGATGGACACATTATTGCAAAAGACCTGCATATTGTCTCCAGTAATCAGTTCCAGAAGAGTGGTTTTTCCCGAACCGTTGGGCCCACGCACCAGCCAATGTTCTCCAGCACGTACCTGCCAGGTTAACTTGTTTAAGACCACCTTGTCACCCCAAGCCACCCGTACATCCTGCATATCCACCAAAATTTCTGGCTGATTTTGGGAAGCTTCTGGTGTTTCTGCTGAAGGATGGCTAGAAAAAAGATTTTGTTGGGAATGAAGCTCATGAAAGGTTGATTCAGTATGATGACGAAGTGCTTGTTGTT